>NZ_JBEXXK010000040.1:0-112977 GCF_040630405.1 Streptomyces sp. NPDC005811 | reverse complement strand
GCCGCCACCCTCTCCCCCACCTGGGGCATCTACAGCGGCTACGAACTCTGCGAGAACACCCCCCTGCGCCCCGGCAGCGAGGAATACCTCGACTCAGAGAAATACCAGCTCAGACAACGGAACTGGGACACCCCCGACACCCTCGCCCCCCTCATCACCCGCCTCAACACCATCCGGCGGGAGAACCCCGCCCTGCACACCCTGCGCACGCTGCGCTTCCACGACACCGACAAGGAAGCGGTGATCGCCTACTCGAAGAAGAGCGGTTCGAACACGGTTCTGGTGGTCGTCAACCTCGACCCCCACCACACCCAGGAAGCCACGGTCTCGTTGGACATGCCGCAACTCGGCCTGGACTGGCACGAGTCGGTGCCGGTGCGCGACGAGCTCACCGGCGAGACCTACCACTGGGGCAGGGCCAACTACGTGCGCCTCGAACCGGGCACCCGGCCCGCGCACGTCCTCACCGTCCTGCGACCGTCCAACCCGCAGATCGGAGGGTCACCCACACGATGATCGTCAACGAGCCCGTTCCGGACACGTTCGAGGACACCCCCGCCAAGGACCGCGACCCCGACTGGTTCAAACGAGCCGTCTTCTACGAGGTCCTCGTCCGATCCTTCCAGGACAGCAACGGCGACGGTGTCGGCGACCTCAAGGGCATCACCGCCAAACTCGACTACCTGCAATGGCTCGGCGTCGACTGCCTCTGGCTGCCGCCCTTCTTCAAGTCGCCCCTGCGCGACGGCGGATACGACGTCTCCGACTACACCTCCGTGCTCCCCGAGTTCGGCGACCTCGCCGACTTCGTGGAATTCGTGGACGCCGCCCACCAGCGGGGCATGCGGGTGATCATCGACTTCGTCATGAACCACACGAGCGACCAGCACCCGTGGTTCCAGGAGTCGAGGAAGGACCCCGACGGGCCCTACGGCGACTACTACATGTGGGCCGACGACGACAAGCAGTACGCCGACGCCCGCATCATCTTCGTCGACACCGAGGTCTCCAACTGGACCTTCGACCCCGTCCGCAAGCAGTACTTCTTCCACCGCTTCTTCTCCCACCAGCCCGACCTCAACTACGAGAACCCGGCCGTGCAGGAGGAGATGATCTCCGCCCTGCGGTTCTGGCTGGACCTCGGCATCGACGGGTTCCGGCTGGACGCCGTGCCGTACCTGTACGCGCGGGAGGGCACCAACTGCGAAAACCTTCCGGCAACCCATGAGTTCCTCAAGCGGGTCCGCAAGGAGATCGACGCCCACTACCCGGACACGGTGATCCTCGCCGAGGCCAACCAGTGGCCCGAGGACGTGGTCGACTACTTCGGCGACTACGCCTCCGGCGGCGACGAGTGCCACATGGCGTTCCACTTCCCCGTCATGCCCCGCATCTTCATGGCCGTCCGCCGCGAGTCCCGCTATCCGGTCTCGGAGATCCTGGCGAAGACGCCGGCGATTCCGGCCAAGTGCCAGTGGGGCATCTTCCTGCGCAACCACGACGAGCTGACCCTGGAGATGGTCACCGACGAGGAGCGCGACTACATGTACGCGGAGTACGCCAAGGACCCGCGGATGCGCGCCAACATCGGCATCCGCCGCCGCCTCGCGCCCCTGCTGGACAACGACCGCAACCAGATCGAGCTGTTCACCGCTCTCCTGCTGTCGCTGCCCGGCTCGCCGATCCTCTACTACGGCGACGAGATCGGCATGGGCGACAACATCTGGCTCGGCGACCGCGACGCCGTCCGCACCCCGATGCAGTGGACACCGGACCGTAACGCGGGTTTTTCCTCCAGCGACCCCGGGCGGCTCTATCTGCCGACCATCATGGACCCCGTCTACGGCTACCAGGTCACCAACGTCGAGGCGTCGATGTCGTCGCCTTCCTCGCTGCTGCACTGGACCCGCCGGATGATCGAGATCCGCAAGCAGAACCCCGCCTTCGGCCTCGGGACGTACACCGAACTGCCGTCCTCGAACCCGGCCGTCCTCGCGTTCCTCCGCGAGGCCCCCCTGCCCGGGGAAGGAGGAGACGACCTCGTGCTGTGCGTGCACAACTTCTCGCGCTTCGCCCAGCCCACGGAACTGGACCTGAGCCGGTACAACGGGCGCCACCCGGTCGAGCTGTTCGGCGGGGTGCGCTTCCCGGCCATCGGTGATCTGCCCTACTTGCTGACCCTGGCCGGACACGGCTTCTACTGGTTCCGGCTCCGCGGGGAAGGCGCCTAGAAGGCCCGCGGCGGGGCGGTTTCCCCCGTCCCGCCCGGGGCACGCATCAGTGACACCCCGACCACCCGGGGAAAGGAATGTGACGCCATGGCGAAGACTGTCACACGTTCCGGCGGTTCCGGCACGATCAGCCCGGGCCTCCTCCCGTCACTGGACCCGTTGCTGCGGGAGTGGCTGCCGCGGCAGCGCTGGTTCGCCGGCAAGGGCCGCCCGGTCACCGGGTTCTCGCTGGTCGCGGCCACCGAGCTGCTGCCCGCCGCCGCCCGGCTCGGCCTGTACCACCTGGTGCTGCGCGCCCACCAGCCGGACAGCCCCGGCGACCGCTACCAGCTGCTGATCGGGGTCCGCGAGGCCCTGCCGCCCCGGCTGGCCCCCGCGCTGATCGGCCATGTCACCGACGGACCGCTGGCCGGGCGGACGGTGTACGACGCCCTGTACGACACCCGGCCCGCCGAGCTGCTGCTGGAGGCGCTGCGCTCCCGGGCCCGGATCGGCGCCCTGCGCTGCGAGCGCGACCCCGCGCAGGAGATCCGGTCCGGTCTGGTCCCGCGGCTGATGACCGCCGAGCAGTCGAACTCGTCCGTCGTCTATGGAGATACGTTCATCCTGAAGCTGTTCCGCCGGGTCGCGCCCGGGGTCAATCCCGACCTGGAGCTGCCCCTGGCGCTGGCCCGTGAGGGCTGCCCCCGGGTGCCGGCGCCGACCGCCTGGCTGGAGATGGACGCGGAGGACGGCGCCGCCGAGCCGTACGTCCTCGGGGTGCTCCAGCCCTATGTGCAGGGCGCGACGGACGGCTGGGAGCTGGCGCTGCGGGAGCTGGCCAAGGGGGAGGACTTCGGCGCGGAGGCGCGGGCGCTGGGGCGGGCCACCGCCGAGGTGCACGGGGCGCTGGCCCGGGCGCTGCCCACGGTGACGCTCGGACCGGCGCAGATACAGCCGATGGTCGAGGGGATGGCCGTACGGCTGGAGGCTGCGGCGCAGGCGGTGCCGACGCTGCGGCCGTACGCGCCCGCGCTGCGCACCGCCTTCACCGCGCTGGCGGATCTGGCGGCGGAGGGGCAGACCTGGACCGCGCAGCGCGTGCACGGCGATCTGCATCTCGGGCAGTGTCTGCGGGCGCCGTCCGGGCAGTGGTCGCTGATCGACTTCGAGGGGGAGCCGGCCCGGCCGCCGGCGGAGCGCCGGATGCCGCAGCCCGTGGTGCGGGACGTGGCGGGCATGCTGCGGTCCTTCGACTACGCGGCCCACTCGGGCGAGCGGCCGGCCCCCGACTGGGCGCACGCCTGCCGGTCGGCGTACTGCTCGGGGTACGCGGAGGCGGCGGGCCGCGATCCGCGCACCGATCCGGTGCTGCTGCGGGCCTTCGAGACGGACAAGGCGGTCTACGAGGTCGTCTACGAGGCCCGGCACCGCCCCGACTGGCTGCCCGTCCCGCTGTCCGCCGTAGCACGCCTCGCCGCACCCGAACTGCCTTGAGGAGGCCCCGCACGTGACTCCCCCGAAGCCCCCGAAGAAGGGCAAGAAGGCCGCCGGGAAGAAAGGGAAGAAGGATGTGTCCTTCTCCCCCGCCCCGGACGCCGCCGACCGTGAGCGGCTGCTGCACGGAACCCATCACGACCCGCACTCCGTGCTGGGCGCGCACCCGCGGCCCGGCGGGGTCGTCTTCCGTGCGCTCCGGCCGTACGCGCGGTCGGTCACCGTGGTCGCGGGCGGGCTGCGGGCGGAGCTGCACGACGACGGGGACGGCTTCTTCTCGGGGCTGCTGCCCCTGACGGAGGTCCCGGCGTACCGGCTGCTGGTGGAGTACGAGGGCACCGCCCTGGAGACCGAGGACGCGTACCGCTTCCTGCCCACGCTGGGCGAGCTGGACCTGCATCTGATCGGCGAGGGCCGGCACGAGGAGCTGTGGACGGCGCTGGGCGCGCACCCGACGGTCCACGAGGGGGTGCCCGGCACCCGCTTCTCGGTGTGGGCGCCGAACGCGCGCGGGGTGCGGGTGGCCGGGTCCTTCAACTTCTGGGACGGCACCGGGTGTCCGATGCGTTCGCTGGGCTCCTCGGGGGTGTGGGAGGTGTTCCTGCCGGGGGTCGGCGAGGGCGAGCTGTACAAGTTCGACATCGCCCGCCCGGACGGCTCGCACACCCTGCGCGCCGATCCGCTGGCCCGGCGCACGGAGGTACCGCCCGCGACCTCGTCGATCGTGCACACCTCGCGGTACGAGTGGGGCGACGAGGAGTGGCTGGCGCGGCGGGGGGAGATACCCGTGCACGAGGCCCCGTTCTCGGTGTACGAGGTCCATCTCGCCTCCTGGCGGCCGGGGCTGACATATCGCCAACTCGCCCGGCAACTTCCCTCCTATGTGAGTGACCTGGGCTTCACGCATGTCGAGCTGATGCCGGTCGCCGAGCATCCCTTCGGCGGCTCCTGGGGCTACCAGGTCACCGGGTTCTACGCGCCGACGGCCAGGCTCGGCACCCCGGACGACTTCAAGTGCCTGGTGGACGCGCTGCACCGGGCGGGCATCGGCGTCCTGATGGACTGGGTGCCGGCGCACTTCCCGCGCGACGAGTGGGCGCTCGCGGAGTTCGACGGGCGGCCGCTGTACGAGCACGAGGACCCGCTGCGTGCCGCGCACCCCGACTGGGGGACGCTGGAGTTCGACTTCGGGCGGCGCGAGGTGCGCAACTTCCTCGTCGCCAACGCCACCTACTGGTGCGAGGAGTTCCACATCGACGGGCTGCGGGTGGACGCCGTCGCCTCGATGCTCTACCTCGACTACTCGCGCGAGCCGGGCCAGTGGACGCCGAACGAGCACGGCGGCCGGGAGAACCTGGACGCGGTGGCGTTCCTCCAGGAGATGAACGCGACGGTCTACCGGCGCAACCCGGGGGTCGTGACGGTCGCCGAGGAGTCGACCGCGTGGGACGGGGTCACCCGGGCCACCCACCACCGCGGCCCGAGCGGTTTCGGCGGGCTGGGCTTCGGGCTGAAGTGGAACATGGGCTGGATGCACGACTCGCTCCAGTACATGGCCCACGAGCCGGTGCACCGCAAGTACCACCACCATGAGCTGACCTTCTCGATGGTGTACGCGTACAGCGAGAACTACGTGCTGCCGATCTCCCACGACGAGGTGGTGCACGGCAAGCGCTCCCTGGTGTCGAAGATGCCGGGCGACTGGTGGCGGCAGCGCGCCGACCTGCGGGCCTACCTGGGCTTCATGTGGGCCCACCCCGGCAAGCAGCTCCTCTTCATGGGGCAGGAGTTCGCGCAGGGCGCGGAGTGGTCGGAGGCGCACGGCCCGGACTGGTGGCTGCTGGACTCGGCGTACGGGGCCGAGCCCGACCACCGGGGGGTGCGCGACCTGGTCCGCGACCTCAACACGGCCTACCGGGCGACGCCCGCGCTGTGGCAGCGGGACACCGATCCGGCCGGCTTCGAGTGGGTGGTCGGGGACGCCGCCGACGACAACGTCTTCGCGTTCCTGCGCCACGACGCGGAGGGCGCACCCCTGCTGTGCGTCTCCCACCTCTCCCCCGTCGTCCGCCACGACTACCGCCTCGGCGTCCCCGAGGACATCCCGGCCTGGCACGAGACCCTCAACACCGACGCCGAACGCTACGGCGGCGGCGGCGTCGGGCACCCCGACCCGCTGAAGCCGGAACCCCAGCCCTGGCACGGCCGCCCGGCCAGCATCCGCCTGACCCTGCCACCCCTGGCGACGGTGTGGCTGCGACCGGCCTGACTCTCCTTTCTGCGACCGGCCTAACTCTCCTTCCTGCTGCCGGACATCAGGCGGCGCAGGGCCGCCAGGAGGCCCCTCGCCTGGGTCTCCTGGTGGGGGACGGCGGGGAGGAGGGCCGGGTCGGGGCGGTGCAGGGCCGGGGTGTCGGGGGAGAGTTCGTAGCGGACCGGGAGGACCTTCAGGCCGCGTACCACCGGGCCGGAGCGCCAGGGCAACTGGTCGGGCGGGAGGGTGAGTTCGGCCTGGGCGAAGTGGTCGAAGACCCGGCCGACGGCGGTGGAGACGATCAGGGCGCCGAGTTCACGGGCGGCGCTCGGGCACTGGTGGGGGCCGGCGCCCCAGCCTAGGTGGGCCCGGGTGGAGACGGTGGAGCCGACCATCGTGGAGGAGCCGATGGCCAGCAGGTCCTGGTGGGCGGCGGCGGAGGACGGGGAGACGATGTCGCCCGCGCGGATCCAGAACCGGCCGAGCCGCACGTCCCGCGCCGCGAACCGGAAGCACATGTTGGCGACCGGCGGGTTGGCGAGGGCGGCCCGGTTGACGGTCTCGCCGAGCTGGCCCGCCGACAGGCTGCGACGCACGGTGGCGTTGCCGCGCAACACCTCCAGCAGGGTGTTGAGGACCATGTTGCCGGTGATGTCGTTGAGGTAGACGGCGTTCATGAACAGCTCCCGGCCCAGCTGTTCGTCGTCGAGCTCAGGGTCGGCCAGCATCAGGTACGAGGTGAGGTCGTCGCCGGGGCGGGCGCGGCGGTGCGCGGCGAGCCGGGTGAAGGCGGCCAGCGCCCGGCCGGTGGCGGGGCCCGCGTCGGGGCCGCCGTCCAGCATCCGCCACAGGTCCATGACCAGTTCGTCGCCGAGGTCGACCGGGCAGCCGAAGAGTTTGGTGGTGACCATCAGGAGCAGCGGGCGGGTGTACTGGGCGCCCAGGTCGCAGTGGCCGGTGCGGCCGGACTCGGCGGCGAGCAGGGCGACGAGTTCGTCGGCGTACCGGGCGACGGCCTGGCGCAGTTCCCAGCCGACAGGGCTCTTGGGGTCCTGGAAGGGGCGCAGGGCCGCGTGGTGGGTGCGGCGGGCGGCGCGGTGCTCCTCGTCGTCCATGAACATCATCTGGCGGACTTCGTAGCCCGCGAGCAGCGGCCAGTCGTACGGCAGTTCGCCCTGCGCGCGGGCCCGCCAGTGCCGTACGTCCCGGCGCCACTGGCTCTCGTTCTTCAGGACCTCCAGGACCTCGCGGTAGTCCAGGACCAGCCACACCGGTACGCCCATCAGGCCGACGGGCGCCACGGGGCCGTAGGCGGCGCGCAGCCGCCGGTACACCGCGCCGGGGTCGGCGTCGAACTCCGCGGTGAGGAGCGGCTGGACGGCCAGCGAGGCGAGGTCGGGGCTGTCGGCCGGTGCGGTGGCGTGGTGCTGGGCTTCCATACGGCAACGCTTACCGCACCGGCCGTGCACGCGCAGTGATCACGGCACGAACTGTTACGTCTTGGTGATCCCGCGTTACGCCAGGGCTGTCACCAGCGCCTTCGGCAGCTCCTTGGTATGGACCACGCCGAGGCGCTGGGTGGCCCGGGTGAGGGCGACATAGAGGTCGCTGGTGCCGTAGAGGCCCGGCTCGACCACCAGCACCGAGTCGAACTCGAGGCCCTTGGACTGGCGCGGGTCGAGCAGCACCACGGTCCGGGTGAGGTCCGGCTCGGCGCCCGCCGTCACCCCCTCCAGCCGGGCGGCGAGCCTGCGGTGCAGATGGCGCGGGGCGATGACGGCGAGCCGGCCCTCGGCGGGCGTCAGCTCCTGCACCGCTTCGGCGACCGCCTCGGGCAGGTCGTCGGTGGCGCGCGCCCAGGGCCGCACCCCGGTGGAGCGCACCGAGCTCGGCGGCTCGAAGTCCGGGTCCTCGGCGCGTACGACGGCCGCCGCGACGTCCATGATCTCGGCGGGGGTGCGGTAGTTGACGCCGAGGCGGGTGTGCTCCCAGCGGTCCTCGACGTACGGCTGGAGGATCTTCGCCCAGGAGCCGACACCGGCCGCCTCCGCGGTCTGCGCGGGGTCGCCGACCAGGGTCATCGAGCGGGTCGGGCTGCGCCGCATGAGCAGCCGCCAGGCCATCGGGGACAGCTCCTGCGCCTCGTCGACGATGATGTGCCCGAACGCCCAGGTCCGGTCGGCGGCGGCGCGCTCGGCGGCGCTGCGGTGGTCGTCCTCCTCCTGCCGCTCGGCGAACCGCTCGGCGTCGATGATGTCGTGCGCGGACAGGACCTCGCTGTCCTCGTCGTCGACGCCCTCGAACTCGTACGTCCGGGAGGCGTACGACACGTCCAGCACGCCCTGCGCGTACGCCACCTGCGTCTCGCGCTCCCGCTCCGCGCGGACCCGCGCCACCCGCTCGTCCCAGCCCAGCAGCTCGGCGGCCTCGTCGAGGAGCGGGACGTCCGCCACGGTCCAGGCCCGGGTCACCGGGCGCCGTACGGCGGCGGCGTCCTCGTCGGGGAGGTACCCGACGGGGTCGGCGAGGAAGTCCGCGACCAGGCGCTGCGGGGTCAGCCGCGGCCAGAGCTGGTCGATCGCGGCCCACACCTCGGGGTTCTCGGCCAGCTCGTCGCGGATCTGGGTGATGTCGCCGGCGTCGAGGAGGCTGGAGCCGTCGTAGGGGTCGGTGCCGACGCGCTCGGCGTACAGCTCGGTGAGGGTGTTGAGGATGTGGCCCTCGAAGTGCTCGCGGGCCACGTTGTGCGGCAGCCGCGCGGCCCGGGTGCGCTCGCGCGCGACCTCGACCAGGCCGTCGTCGAGCATCAGGACCTCCCGGTCGTGCTCGATGGCGATCACCGGATCGGGCAGCGACTGCCAGTCCCGGACGGCCTCGGCGAGCACGTCGGCCATGTCGGCGCGGCCCTTGACCGCGGCGGCCTCCCGGGTGTCGGTCGCCGTCGCCCTCACGCCGGGGAACAGTTCGCCGACGGTCGCCAGCAGGACGCCGGTCTCGCCGAGGGAGGGCAGCACCTCGCCGATGTAGCCGAGGAAGGCGGGGTTGGGGCCGACGATGAGGACGGCGCGCTTGGCGAGCAGTTCGCGGTGTTCGTAGAGGAGGTAGGCGGCGCGGTGCAGGGCGACGGCGGTCTTGCCGGTGCCGGGGCCGCCCTCGACGACCAGGACGCCCCGGTGCGGGGCGCGGATGATCTCGTCCTGTTCGGCCTGGATGGTCTGCACGATGTCGTGCATCCGGCCGGTGCGCGCCGTGTTCAGCGCGGCGAGCAGGACGTCGTCGCCGGTGGGGTCCTCGTGGCCGGTGCGCTCCTGGTCGCCGAGGTCGAGGATCTCGTCGTGCAGGGCGGTGACCGTACGGCCCTCGGTGCTCAGGTGCCGGCGGCGGCGCAGACCCAGCGGGGTGTGCCCGGTGGCCAGGTAGAACGGACGGGCCACGTCCGCCCGCCAGTCGATCAGCACGGGGGTGCGGTCGGCGTCGTCGGCGCGCAGCCCGATCCGGCCGATGTGGTGGCTGACGCCCGAGGTGAGGTCGATGCGGCCGAAGCAGAGCGAGCCGTCGACGGCGTTGAGCGCGGCCAGCAGCCCCGAGCGCTCGGCGACCAGGATGTCCCGCTCCAGGCGCGCCTGCATGGGCGTGTTCCCCTGGGCGAGCGCGTCGCCGACGGAGGCCTCGGTGTCACCGCGCAGGGCGTCCACACGGGCGTACAGGCCGTCGATGAATTCCTGCTCGTGCCGCAATTCACTGTCTGGAAAGCCGGTGTTTGACAATTCCGCTCCCGCCCGGATATACTGTGCTCACTGAACTTCTTTGTGACCCGATAATCTCGAAGTCACGAACCATCGAATATACGCAAAGAAATCCCCCGGGCGCAATTGCCCGGGGGATTTCTTTGCGCTGCCGCAGGTCAGAGTGGGGTCAGAGCACGTCCGACAGCTCCTCCAGGAGCCGGCGCTTCGGCCGGGCGCCCACCATCGCCTTCACCGGCTCACCACCCCGGAACACCATGAACGTCGGCATCGACAGCACCTTGTAGGCGTTGGTCGTCTCCGGATTGTGGTCCACGTTCAGCTGCACCACCTTCAGCCGGTCCCCCTCCTCGGAGGCGAGCGCCTTCAGCACCGGCCCCATCTGCCGGCACGGCGGGCACCAGTCGGCGGTGAACTCCACCAGCACCGGCAGCTCGGACCCGATCACCTCGGTCTCGAAGTCCGCGTCCGTCACATCGGTCACCATCTACCGGCCTCCCAGTTCGCACCCGGGTTCCGGACCCCCCGGAACCTGCGCCTCGGCGGCCAGCGCGTCCCGCGCCCGCTCGGCCCGCACCAGCTGCCCCGCGACCTGCTCGCGCACCGTCCGCAGCTCACCGATCAGCGCGTCGAGCTCGTCCAGCTTGCGCCGGTAGACCGCGAGCGACGCCGGACACGCGTCGCCCTCGGGGTGACCGGCCCGCAGGCACTCCACGAACGGCCTGGTCTCCTCCAGCCCGAACCCGAAGTCCTGGAGCGTCCTGATCTGCCGCAGCAGCTTCAGGTCGTCCTCGTCGTAGGTCCGGTGGCCGTTCTCCCCGCGCCGCGCGGGCAGCAGCCCCCGCGACTCGTAGTACCGCAGCGTCCGCGTGGTGGTCCCGGCCCGTGCGGCCAGCTCGCCGATTCGCATGCCCCCGACCGTACGACTTGACGCCGACGTCAAGGCAAGAGCGGTTCGCCCACCGGCAGCCCCGCCGACTCCTCGACCTCCAGCAGGGACGCGCTGCGGCGTTCCGCCTCGAAGGCGCGGTGCCCGCCGCGCAGCCCGAAGAGCCTCTTGGTCAGCAGGATGTAGAGGACGGCGAGGACGTTGAGCACCAGCGTGCCGATCTTCAGCCAGCTGACGTGCTCGGTGAGCTCGTAGATCTCCAGGGGGAGGAAGGCGGCGGTGGCGACGACCGTCAGGTACTCCGCCCAGCGCTTGGCGTACCAGAGGCCGCCCGCCTCGACCAGCTCGATCAGGGCGTAGGCGAGGAGCAGCCCCGCCACCAGCATCAGGGTGGAGTGCCGGTAGCCGAAGGTCTTCTGGAGGGTGCCGACGACCGGCGAGTGGTCGAGGTCGTAGTGGAAGTGCCGGAAGACCGGGCGGAAGACGTCGAGGTACTCGTCGAAGAGGCGGTGGACCGCGTCGCGGGAGTTGCTGAACTTCCACACGGCCGCCGCGACCAGCACGATGAAGACCCCGCGCACGGCCCGCTCGATCGCGAGGAAGCGGAGCACGAACAGGTCCCGGAGGACCTTGCCGCGCGGGACGAGCGGGGCGCCGCCGGCGGGGCCCGAGCCGTGCGGCTCGCCGAGCACGAAGTCGCCGCAGCGCAGACAGCGCCAGACCTCGCCGAGCGCGGTCCGTGCCGTCAGCCGTACCCGCAGTGCCCGCTCGTCCGGCGCGTACGTCACATGCCCGCGCCGGGCGCAGGTCCGCCGGTCCCAGTCGATCTTCATCCCCCGTGCCTCCCGTCGCCCTGTCGGCGCGGCAGGCTAGTGGACCCGGGTAAGAGGTCGGTGAGGATCCGTAACGGCACACAAAGAAGCCGGGCGGCTGAGCTACGGGGGAGCGCTCAGCCGCCCGGGCCTGGTCCGGGTGTCCGGCCCCGGTTCAGGCGGGGCCGGACACCCGGGGTTCGGGGGGTCCTGCGAAGGGTCCTGCGGTACGGCGGGGTCCTGCGGTACGGCCGTCAGGCCTTGGCGAGTTCCTTCTCGCCGTCCTCGCGGGGCTCGGGAACCTCGCCGCCTGTGACGGTCTCGCCCTCGTCGAGCAGGGTCGTCTCGTCGAAGGGCAGCTCACCGGCGAGGACCTGCTGGACGCGGGCCTTGTCGATCTCCTTGGTCCAGGTGCCGACCAGGACGGTGGCGACCGCGTTGCCCGCGAAGTTCGTCAGGGCGCGGGCCTCGCTCATGAAGCGGTCGATGCCGACGATCAGGCCGACGCCGTCCACCAGGGCCGGCTTGTGGGACTGGAGCCCGCCGGCCAGCGTGGCCAGACCGGCGCCGCTGACGCCCGCCGCGCCCTTGGAGGCGAGGAGCAGGAAGAGCAGCAGCGGGATCTGCTCACCGATCGACATCGGCGTACCGAGGGCGTCGGCGATGTAGAGGGACGCCATGGTCATGTAGATCATGGTGCCGTCGAGGTTGAAGGAGTAGCCGGTCGGGACGGTGATGCCGACGACGGGCTTGCTGACACCGAGGTGCTCCATCTTCGCGATGAGGCGCGGCAGCGCGGACTCGGAGGAGGAGGTGGACAGGATCAGCAGGAACTCACGGGCGAGGTACTTGAAGAGGACCAGGATGTTCAGGCCCGCGACCGCCCGCAGCAGCACACCGAGGACGATGAAGACGAAGAGGAAGCAGGTGACGTAGAAGCCGAGCATCAGGACGGCGAGGCTCTTGAGCGCGTCCAGGCCGGCCGAACCGACGACCGCGGCGATGGCGCCGAAGGCACCGATCGGGGCGGCCCACATGACCATGGCGAGGATGCGGAAGACGAGCCGCTGGATGTGCTCGATGCCGCGCAGCACCGGCTGGCCGACGTTGCCCATGGCCTGGAGCGCGAAGCCGGCGAGCAGGGCGACCAGCAGGGTCTGCAGGACCTGGCCCTCGGTGAACGCGGACAGGAACGTGGTCGGGATGATCGACAGGACGAACTCGACCGGCGGCAGCGCCTCGTCCGAGACCTGGTCGTGGCCGGTGGCCTTGATGGCGTCGGTGAGGTGCAGCCCGTCGCCCGGGTGGAGGATGTTGCCGACGACGAGGCCGATGCTCAGCGCCACCAGGGACATCACCAGGAAGTAGCCGAGCGCGATACCGCCGACGGCGCCGACCTTGGCGGCCTTCCGTACGGAGCCGATGCCGAGCACGATCGTGCAGAAGATGATCGGGGAGATCATCATCTTGATCAGGCTCACGAACCCGGTGCCGAGCGGCTTGAGCTCGACGCCCAGGTCGGGCCAGATCAGACCCACGGCGATGCCGAGCGCCACGGCGGCGATGACGGCGATGTAGAGATAGTGGGTGCGGTCCCGCTTCCCAGCGGGTGCGGCAGGTGCCGTATTGGGGGTGGTGCTGGCGGCCACGGCTGCCCTCCTTGACGTCTTCGTCGGCATCACCGGCGTGCGGCTCACGTCCGGGGAGATAAGGGGAATGCAGTGACTATCGCCGGGCCTGTGAGGGCGGTCACCCTTACGTTCATTTAGTTCGCGCTTAACACGGGAGGCACACTGACGACATGCACCTCCCCGTCCGTGTGCCGAGACCCCGCAGCCTGGCCGGCCAGCTCTTCGCCATGCAGGCCGTGCTGATAGCGGTGCTCGTGGCCGGGTACGCGCTGTTCACGTACGTCAGCGACCGCACCCAGGCCGAGGAGGCCGCGGGCCGCCAGGCCACCGCGGTGGCCCGCTCGGTCGCCGACTCCCCCTCGGTGCGGACGGCCATCGGTACGGCGCACCCGACGGCCGAGCTCCAGCCGTACGCGATGCGCGTCATGAAGCACACCGAGGTCGACTTCGTGACGATCATGAATCCGGAGGGCATCCGCTGGACCCACCCGGAGGTGAAGGAGATCGGGCAGCACTTCCGCGGGAACACGGCGAAGGCCCTGGCCGGCGACACCTTCACCGAGACGTACACCGGCACGCTGGGCGCGTCCGTGCGGGCGGTCACCCCGATCGAGGACGGCGACCGGATCATCGGGCTGGTCAGCGCGGGGATCAAGGTGGAGGCGATCAGCAAGCGGGTCCAGGACCAGGTCACGGCCCTGTTCTCGGCGGCGGCGGGCGCGCTGCTGCTGGGCGCGGTGGGGACGTACGTCATCAACGCCTCGCTGCGCCGGCACACCCACGGGATGAACGCCGGCGAGCTGAGCCGGATGCACGACTACCACCAGGCGGCGTTGCACGCGGTGCGCGAGGGGCTGCTGATGCTGGACGGGCAGTACCGGGTGGCGCTGATCAACGACGGCGGACGGGAACTGCTCGGGGTGCCGGGGGACGTCGTGGGCAGGTCGGTGGCGGACCTGGGGCTGCCGGCCCCGCTGACGGGCGCGCTGCTGGCCTCCGAGCCGCGGGTCGACGAGGTGCATCTGACGACGGCGGGGGTGCTGGTGCTCAATACGTCACCGGTGTCCGGCGGAGAACGCCGGGGTACGGTCGTGACGCTCCGGGATGTCACCGAACTCCAGTCCCTGATGGGCGAGTTGGACTCCGAGCGGGGTTTCACCCAGGCGCTGCGCTCGCAGGCGCACGAGGCGGCGAACCGGCTGCACACCGTGGTCTCGCTGATCGAGCTGGGCCGGGCGGACGAGGCGGTCGAGTTCGCCACGGCGGAGCTGGAGCTGGCCCAGGCGCTGACCGACCAGGTGGTGGCCGCGGTGAGCGAGCCCGTCCTCGCGGCGCTGCTGCTGGGCAAGACGGCCCAGGCGAACGAGCGGGGCGTGGAGCTGGTGGTGTCGCAGGACAGCGGGCTGGACGACGGTCTGCTGCCGCCGTCGCTGCCGGCCAGGGACCTGGTCACCATCCTCGGCAACCTGATCGACAACGCGGTGGACGCGGCGCAGGGCAGCGTACGGGCGCGGGTCACGGTGACCGCGTGCACCCGGGGGGACGAGTTGCTGCTGGGGGTGGCGGACACCGGCGCGGGGGTGGATCCTGCCCACGCCTCCCTGGTCTTCGAGCGGGGCTTCTCGACGAAGCCCTCGGGTCCCGGGGGGCGTGGTCTCGGTCTCGCCCTGGTCCGGCAGGCCGTGCACCGGCACGAGGGGACGCTGTCGGTGACGGAGGCGGACGGCGGCGGGGCCGCGTTCATGGTGCGGCTGCCGTTGCGGCGGGCGACGGCGGTACCAGGAGGCAAAGGATGACGGAAGTGCCGGAGACACCGGAAGTACCGGGTGGGCCCATCAGAGTGCTGGTCGTCGAGGACGATCCGGTGGCCGCGGACGCGCATGTCATGTACGTCGGGCGGGTGCCGGGGTTCGTCGCGGTCGGGAAGGCGCACACGGGCGCGGAGGCCCGGCGCCTGCTTGACCGCACCCCGGTGGACCTGCTCCTCCTCGACCTCCATCTGCCGGACGCGCACGGCCTCCAACTGGCCCGCTCCCTGCGGGCGGCGGGCTATCACGCGGACGTCATCGCGGTGACCTCGGCCCGCGATCTGACGGTGGTCCGCGAGGGCGTCTCCCTGGGTGTCGTCCAGTACGTCCTGAAGCCCTTCACCTTCGCGACGCTGCGCGACCGTCTGGTCCGCTACGCGGAGTTCCGCGGCGCGGCCGGCGAGGCGAGCGGCCAGGACGAGGTCGACCGCGCCCTCGCCGCCCTGCGCGCCCCGACCCCGGCGGCCCTGCCCAAAGGCCTGAGCGCCCCGACCCTGGAACGCGTCACCGAGGCCGTCCGCGAGGCCCCGGAGGGCCTGACGGCGGCGGGCGTGGCCGAGACGGTCGGCATCTCCCGGATCACCGCCCGGCGCTATCTGGAACACCTGGTGGAGGCGGGCCGCGCCGAACGCAAACCGCAGTACGGGCAGGTGGGCAGGCCCGAGTTGGTCTACCGGTGGGTGAAGGGGGCGGCGGGGAAGGGGCGATGACCGCTCCGGCCGTACGACGCCCCGCGGCACCCCGTCCCCGGCGGGGAAGCCGGCTTAGAAGACCGACTCCGCCTCGTCCATCCGGTCCTTCGGGACCGTCTTCAGTTCGGTGACCGCCTCGGCCAGCGGGACCATGACCACGTCGGTGCCGCGCAGGGCCGTCATCCTGCCGAACTCGCCGCGGTGGGCCGCCTCCACGGCGTGCCAGCCGAAGCGGGTGGCGAGGACGCGGTCGTAGGCCGTGGGGACGCCGCCGCGCTGGACATGGCCGAGGATGACCGGCCGGGCCTCCTTGCCGAGCCGCTTCTCCAGCTCGTACGCGAGGGCCGTGCCGATGCCCTGGAAGCGCTCGTGGCCGAACTTGTCGATGGCGCCCTTGCCGTAGTCCATGGTGCCCTCGGCGGGGTGGGCGCCTTCCGCCACGCACACCACGGCGAACTTCTTGCCGCGCGAGAAGCGCTCCTCGACCATCTTGACCAGGTCGGCGGGGTCGAAGGGGCGCTCGGGGAGGCAGATGCCGTGGGCGCCCGCCGCCATGCCCGACTCCAGGGCGATCCAGCCCGCGTGGCGGCCCATGACCTCGACGACCATCACGCGCTGGTGGGACTCCGCCGTGGTCTTCAGGCGGTCCATCGCCTCCGTGGCCACGCCGACCGCGGTGTCGAAGCCGAAGGTGCGGTCGGTGGAGGAGATGTCGTTGTCGATGGTCTTGGGAACGCCGACCACCGGGAGACCGGCGTCGCTGAGCATGCGGGCCGCCGTCAGCGTGCCCTCGCCGCCGATCGGGATCAGCGCGTCGATGCCGAAGTCGTGGATCATGTCCGAGGCGGACTCGCAGGCCTCGCGCAGCCGGTCGCGCTCCAGGCGCGAGGAGCCGAGGATCGTACCGCCGCGGGCCAGGATGCCGCTCACCGCGTTGAGGTCGAGACTGCGGTAACGGCCGTCCAGGAGACCGGCGTACCCGTCCTCGAAGCCGATGACCTCGTCGCCGTAGTTGTCGACCGCGCGGTGCACGACCGACCGGATCACTGCGTTCAGGCCGGGGCAGTCGCCGCCTGCGGTGAGAACTCCGATGCGCATCGTGCTGTGTCTCCTGCTCGGTGTTGATGCCGGTGAGCCAGGTCCGATTGTTCCACGCCGCCGAGGGCACTGTCTCTTGACGGGCGCCTTATCCACGCGCAGAGGTATTGTCAAGAGGGTTCTGCTCACCCAGGTGGGCGATTTTTATGATCCCGGCCCCCACAGCGCCCGGCCCCCCACACGGCCTCGACACATCACCAGACGAAACGGAGTGCTCGCGTGACCCGCAGCGTGTACGTGACCGGTATCGACCGCGGCGACGGCAGGCAGGTCGTCGAACTGGGGGTCATGGAGCTTCTGACCCGGCAGGTGGACCGGGTGGGCGTCTTCCGGCCGCTCGTCCACGACCGGCCGGACCGGCTGTTCGAGCTGCTGCGGGCCCGCTACCGGCTGACCCAGGACCCGGCGACGGTCTACGGCATGGACTACCACGAGGCGTCCACCCTCCAGGCCGAGCAGGGCGCGGACGAACTGGTCTCCACCCTCGTCGAGCGGTTCCACCGGGTCGCCCGCGCGTACGACGTCGTCCTCGTCCTGGGCACGGACTACGCCGACACCCAGTTCCCGGACGAGCTGGCCCTCAACGCGCGTCTCGCCAACGAGTTCGGCGCGTCCGTGATCCCCGTGGTCGGCGGCCGCAGGCAGACCGCGGAGTCCGTGCTCGCCGAGACCCGCAACGCCTACCGCGCCTATCTGGCGCTCGGCTGCGACATCCTCGCCATGGTCGCCAACCTGGTCGTCCGCGAGGACCGGGACGAGATGGCCGAGGCGCTGGCGAAGCGGCTGCCCGTCCCCTCCTACGTGCTGCCCGACGAGCCCGCCCTGTCCGCGCCGACCGTCGCCCAGGTCAGCCACGCGCTCGGCGCGAGGGTGGTGCTGGGCGACGACTCCGGGCTCGCCCGCGACGCCCTCGGGTTCGTCTTCGGCGGCGCGATGCTGCCGAACTTCCTCAACGCCCTCACCCCGGGCGCTCTGGTGGTCACCCCGGGCGACCGGGCCGACCTGGTCATCGGCTCGCTCGCCGCGCACAGCGCCGGCACCCCGCCGATCGCCGGGGTGCTGCTCACCCTCGACGAGGTCCCGAGCGACGCGATCCTCACCCTCGCCGCCCGGCTGGCCCCCGGCACCCCCGTCCTGGCGGTGCCCGGCAACAGCTTCCCCACCGCCGAGCAGCTGTTCTCCCTGGAGGGCAAGCTGAACGCGGCCACCCCGCGCAAGGCCGAGACCGCGCTCGGGCTGTTCGAGCGGCATGTCGACACCGCCGGTCTCCTCAAGCGCGTCTCCGCCCCCAGCACCGACCGTGTCACGCCGATGATGTTCGAGCACAAGCTGCTGGAGCAGGCCCGCGCCGACCGGCGGCGGGTGGTGCTGCCGGAGGGCACCGAGGAGCGGGTGCTGCACGCGGCCGAGGTGCTGCTGCGGCGCGGTGTCTGCGACCTCACGCTGCTCGGGCCGGAGGACCAGATCCGCAAGAAGGCCGCCGACCTCGGGATCGACCTGGGCGACTGCCAGGTGATCGACCCGGCGACCAGTGAGCTGCGGGACGCCTTCGCCGAGCGGTACGCGCACTTCCGCGCCCACAAGGGCGTCACCGTGGAGCTGGCGTACGACGTCGTCTCCGACGTGAACTACTTCGGCACGCTGATGGTGCAGGAGGGGCTCGCGGACGGCATGGTCTCCGGGTCCGTGCACTCCACGGCGGCGACGATCCGGCCCGCCTTCGAGATCATCAAGACGAAGCCGGACGCGGACATCGTCTCGTCCGTGTTCTTCATGTGCCTCGCCGACAAGGTCCTCGTCTACGGCGACTGCGCGGTCAACCCCGACCCGAACGCCGAGCAGCTCGCCGACATCGCCATCCAGTCGGCCGCCACCGCCGCCCAGTTCGGCGTGGAGCCGAGGATCGCGATGCTGTCGTACTCGACGGGCACGTCCGGGTCGGGCGCCGACGTCGACAAGGTGCGCGAGGCCACCGAGCTGGTGCGCTCCCGGCGGCCCGATCTGAAGATCGAGGGTCCGATCCAGTACGACGCCGCGGTCGAGCCCAGTGTGGCGGCGACCAAGCTGCCGGGCTCCGAGGTGGCGGGCCAGGCCAGTGTGCTGATCTTCCCGGACCTCAACACGGGCAACAACACCTACAAGGCCGTGCAGCGTTCGGCCGGCGCGATCGCCGTCGGGCCGGTGCTCCAGGGGCTGCGCAAGCCCGTCAACGACCTGTCCCGGGGCGCGCTCGTCCCCGACATCGTCACCACCGTCGCCATCACGGCGATCCAGGCCCAGAACCTCGACCAGACCGTCGCCCAGCCCCTCGACCAGAAGGCTCCCCAGCAGTGACCGCGACCCGCGTCCTCGTCCTCAACTCCGGCTCCTCGTCGGTGAAGTACCAGCTGCTCGACATGCGGGAGGGCGACCGGCTGGCGAGCGGGCTCGTCGAGCGCATCGGTGAGCGGACCTCGCGGCTGAAGCACACGCCGCTCGCGGCCGGCGGGGAGACCCGCGAGCGGACCGGGCCGATCGCCGACCACGGCGCCGCGCTGAAGGCCGTGGCGGAGGAACTGGCCCGGGACGGGCTCGGGCTGGACTCGCCCGAGCTGGCCGCCATCGGGCACCGGGTGGTGCACGGCGGGAAGCTGTTCACCGAGCCGACGGTCGTCGACGACACGGTCCTCGCCGAGATCGAGCGGCTGATCCCGGTCGCGCCGCTGCACAACCCAGCCAACCTCACCGGGATCCGCACCGCCCGGGCCCTGCGGCCCGATCTGCCCCAGGTCGCCGTGTTCGACACCGCGTTCCACACGACGATGCCGGAGGCCGCCGCGCGCTACGCGATCGACGTGGAGACCGCCGACGCGCACCGGGTACGGCGCTACGGCTTCCACGGGACCTCGCACGCGTACGTCTCCCGGGCGACGGCGGAGCTGCTCGGCAAGGCACCCGAAGAGGTGAACGTGATCGTGCTGCACCTCGGCAACGGGGCGTCCGCCTCCGCGGTCGAGCGGGGCCGTTGCGTGGACACCTCGATGGGCCTGACGCCGCTGGAGGGACTGGTGATGGGGACGCGCTCGGGGGACGTCGATCCGGCCGTCATCTTCCATTTGGCACGAGTTGGCGGAATGTCCATCGATGAAATCGACACTCTTCTCAACAAGAAGAGCGGGCTCGTCGGACTGTGCGGCGACAACGACATGCGGGAGATCCGGCGCCGGATCGACGAGGGCGACGTACGGGCGCGGCTCGCCTTCGACATCTACATTCACCGTCTGAAGAAGTACATCGGCGCCTATTACGCCGTCCTCGGGCGGGTGGACGCGGTCGCGTTCACCGCGGGGGTCGGCGAGAACGCGGCCGAGGTGCGCGCGGCGGCCGTCGCGGGCCTGGAGACCCTGGGCCTGGCGGTGGACGGCGGACTCAACGCCGTACGGGGCGACGAGCCCCGCCTGATCTCGCCCGCGGGCGCCCGGGTGGCGGTCGCCGTGGTGCCGACGGACGAGGAACTCGAGATCGCCACGCAGACGTACGCATTGGTCGGACAGACAAACTGAGCAGGAAAGCAACTGAGCAACAACCCGCCCATTTGTATCTTCCGCCAGACGGAATATTCCGTAGCGAAACAAACCGATAGGATCGCCCCATGCGCCGTTCGAAAATCGTCTGTACTCTCGGCCCCGCGGTCGACTCCCACGAGATGCTCGTCGCCCTGATCGATGCCGGCATGAACGTGGCCCGCTTCAACTTCAGCCACGGCACGCACGCCGAGCACCAGGGCCGTTACGACCGGGTCCGGGCCGCCTCCAAGGAGACCGGCCGGGCCATCGGTGTCCTCGCCGACCTCCAGGGCCCGAAGATCCGTCTGGAGACCTTCGCCGAGGGTCCGGTGGAGCTGGTGCGGGGTGACGAGTTCACCATCACCACCGAGGACGTCCCCGGTGACAAGACGATCTGCGGCACGACGTACAAGGGTCTGCCCGGTGACGTCGACCGCGGCGACCAGATCCTCATCAACGACGGCAACGTCGAGCTGAAGGTCCTGGACGTCGAGGGCCCGCGGGTGAAGACGATCGTCATCGAGGGCGGTGTCATCTCCGACCACAAGGGCATCAACCTGCCCGGCGCGGCGGTCAACGTGCCCGCGCTGTCCGAGAAGGACATCGAGGACCTCCGTTTCGCACTGCGCATGGGCTGCGACATGGTCGCGCTGTCCTTCGTCCGTGACGCCAAGGACGTGACCGACGTCCACCGCGTGATGGACGAGGAGGGCCGCCGGGTTCCCGTCATCGCCAAGGTGGAGAAGCCGCAGGCGGTCGAGAACATGGAGGACGTCGTGATGGCGTTCGACGCCGTGATGGTCGCCCGTGGCGACCTCGCCGTCGAATACCCGCTCGAGAAGGTCCCCATGGTGCAGAAGCGCCTCATCGAGCTGTGCCGGCGCAACGCCAAGCCGGTGATCGTGGCGACCCAGATGATGGAGTCGATGATCACCAACTCCCGTCCGACCCGCGCCGAGGCCTCCGACGTGGCCAACGCGATCCTGGACGGCGCGGACGCGGTCATGCTGTCGGCGGAGTCCTCGGTCGGCGCCTACCCGATCGAGACCGTGAAGACGATGTCGAAGATCGTCACCGCGGCCGAGCAGGAGCTGCTCTCCAAGGGCCTGCAGCCGCTCGTGCCGGGCAAGAAGCCGCGGACGCAGGGCGGTTCGATCGCGCGCGCCGCGTGCGAGATCGCCGACTTCCTCGGCGGCCGGGGCCTGGTGGCCTTCACCCAGTCCGGTGACACCGCCCGCCGGCTCTCCCGCTACCGCGCGCAGCAGCCGATCGTCGCCTTCACCACCGACGAGGGCACCCGCAACCAGCTGACGCTCAGCTGGGGCGTCGAGTCGCACGTGGTCCCCTTCGTCAACACCACCGACGAAATGGTCGACATGGTCGACCAGGAGATCGCGAAGATCAACCGCTTCAACCCGGGCGAGACCGTCATCATCACCGCCGGCTCGCCCCCCGGCGTCCCCGGCACCACCAACATGCTCCGCGTCCACCACCTGGGCGGCGGCGCGATCGACTGAACCACCCTCCCCCGCAAGGGGCTTGTACAGCGCTGAGGGCGCCCCCCTGTGGCAGGGGGGCGCCCTCAGCGTGTGTCAGACCGGCCTCAGCCGACGGTGCCCGATTCCACCGGGACGTCCGGGGGCCAGGACTGGGAGAAGTCGAACAACGACGGGTCCTCGAACCTGCAGGCCGCTTCCCGCCATGCAGGATCGCCGGAGAGGACGAAGCTGCCACCGTCCGGGTCGATCATCCAGGTCGAGACCGCATCGTCCGCTGCGAGATCATGGCATTCCCGCAGCTTGGCGAACTCCGTCTCCGAGGCCCGGCGTACGCGTAGCCCGTTCCGATAGATGGGCTTGAGGAGCATCAGCTCCACATGCCCGAAGTACACCTCGACGCGAGTGTCCGTCCCGTCGATCAGCGTGGCGTCGCTCCGCAGGATGAGCTGACGGTGCGACGGAGCGAAGCTCACCACCCGGAACAGCCGCCCCTCACGCACGAACTCCGACATTGCTTGTGCTCTCCTCATCTCGACTCAGTCCGCCCAGTCGGGCTTGGTCGGAAAGACGCGGCTCGGCGCCTTGGCACCCGGCTCGGTCATGTACCACTCAACGTCCTTCCAGAATCGCGCGCCCCGGATCATCTTGAGTCGCAGTGTGGCAACCTCCCACGCGGTGCCGTTGCCGGACTTGGCCGCCTCCTGCCAGGCGCCGCCGACCAATGGTCGCCCACGCTCCAAGAGAAGAGCCAGGGCTTCGTCGGCATTCTTGGCGCTCGGCACACCGTCCAGCAACACGGAGAGCCGCACGTTGGGAAGCTCGATCGCCCTCTCGACGGCATACATCCACGTGGGACGTCCGGCACCGCCCTCGAACGGGTCTCCGAACGGCTTCCTCGCGTTGAATGTCCGGGCACTGATCTGCCCGGCCAGGTCGTCCGCGTACGGGTTGATGCCGAGGAGGATGTGGTCCCCTTCCTTGACCAGGTCCTCAAGCATCTTCTGGGTGCAGTCGTTGTGGACGAGAACCGGCGTCGGCCCCGCATACACGTAGTACGTGTGGGTCTTCTCGACCTCGAAGTTGAAGACCTTGACAGACCCCTTGACGACCGACGTGCCGAGAACCCGCTCGGTGCCGCCGTCCTGGGTCTGGAAGGTGTCTCCGGCACTGAGGTCGCGTGCCTCGACCCAGCCCCGTTCCACCACCCAGAAGCGGTGCGTGTCCGTTGCCTCGACCGAACCGTCGGCAGTCCTGACCCGGATCAGCTCGTCGACCGCGCGGTGGAAGAGCTTGAGGACCGGTTGCAGTGACTTCCTGCCCGTCGCCT
This sequence comes from Streptomyces sp. NPDC005811, assembly GCF_040630405.1. Lineage (NCBI taxonomy): Bacteria > Bacillati > Actinomycetota > Actinomycetes > Kitasatosporales > Streptomycetaceae > Streptomyces > Streptomyces sp. NPDC005811. The sequence goes on along the minus strand of NZ_JBEXXK010000040.1, from coordinate 89,969 downwards.
GGTCCAGGGACCAGACTTTGTCACCGACCTCGATGTCCTCGATGGGTTTCGAGCCGTCGGCGGTCGCGACCTTCGTGCCGGCCGGGAAGCACTTCGCCATCAGGGCCTTGGCGCCCAGTTGCTCCAGCCGGGCCGCGGCCGACGCAGCCAGTCCAGAACCGCGCAGTGACCAGAGTGCCGTCGTGATGCGGCTGCCGTCGCGTATCGCGGTACGGACCGCGAACGCCGCCTCGGCGGCCTTCATCAGCAGGCTCGGCAGCACGATGCTGCCCACCAGCCACAGGCAGCTGCTCACCTTGCCCTTCCAGCAGCCGACGATGTCGGCGACCGCGCCGGTGGCAATGGCCTTGAGGACGGACGCCGTGAGCTGGAGCCCGTCGACATGGACGTTCTCCTCCTTGAACTTGACGTCCAGAGGTGAACTGGTGAGGTAGTCGCGCTGGAGAGCCGAGCCGCAGTGGGCGCGGTCCACACCGGGCAGCGGGCAGGACTCGATGTAGAAGTCCATCTCGCCGTAGATGTGGAATTCGAGGTCGATCTCGCAGCCGATGTCCTTGCCACTGTGGCTGCCCACACAGTCGCTGAGCGGGTTGATATCGACCTTGGAGTCACCGCTGGGCTTCATCACGACGCCCTCGACGCCGGTGCCGCCGCCGTCGGCGGTGCGCTCCTGCTCCTTGCGGTCCTCGAAGTCGACCTGCTGGGTACGGATGGCGGCCTCGGCGGCCTCCACGGCGAGGTTGCGCGCGTTCGCCGCCGCGGCCTCGGCGACGGTCGCGTCCTGCTCCGCCTTGTCGGCGACGGACCGCGCGGTGGAGGCGTCGGTCTCGGCCGCGTCGGCCGCGCTGCGGGCGCTCGCCGCGTCCCGCTCGGCGTCGTCGGCGGAGGCGTCCGCGTCGGTGGCGTAGCCGTCGGCGGCGGTGGCCGCGGTCTGCGCGGCGGCGGCATCGTCGATGGCCTGCTTGTTGTACTCGACGGTGTTGGCCTCGGACTTCTTCGCCGCCTTGGCCGACGCTGCCGCCGCGTCGGAGGAGGACTGGGCCGCCGCCGCGGACGCGGTGGCCTGGGCGGCCCACTCGGCCGCGTTCGCCGCCGCCTCGGCCGCCGCCTTGGCGTCGGCGTCCGCCTGGGCTGCCAGTGCCTTGGCCTCGGCGGCTGCCTTCTTCGCCTGCGCCGCCTTGGCGTTGGCGACGGCGACCTGCTGCTGGGCGGCGGTCTTCGCGGCTTGCCCGGTCAGCACCGCGAGGCCTGCCGAGGAGTCGGTCTCGGCGTACGGGGAACCCAGTTCGATGGCGTCGTTGGCCGGCTTGACCACCTGCGCGGCCGAGTCCCGGGCCGCCGCGGCGGCCTGTGCGGTGGCGTAGGCGTGACCGGCGGTCCGGATCGCGTCGGCACCCGCGAGGACCGCCTCGGAGCGGGCGACCACGGCATCGCCGCGTGCCTTGTCGGCGGCCTTGCGCGCTGTCTCCGCCTCGGCCTTGGCCGCGATGGCATTCCACTTGGCGGCCTGGGACGCGGCGATCGCGTCGGCAGCGGCCGAGTGCGCCTTCTTCACCGCGGCGTCGGTGATGGCGACATCACGCTTGGCGCCGTCAGCGGCGGCCTGCGCACGCTGGGCCGCGCCCTGTGCCCTGGTTGCCGCCTCACGGGCATGGGTGGCCGCCTCGGTGGCCTCGTTCGCCGCCTGACGGGCCTCCGTGGCCGCGGTGGTGGCGTCGTCAGCCGCCGCCCGGGCCTTGGTTGCGGCCTGCCGGGCCTCGATGGCGTCGGCGGTGCCGTCCACGGCGGCGAGCAGCGCCTCAGCGGCCTCGGCCTTGGCTACCAGAGTGTCGCGGCGGTCCTCGGCGGCGAGGGCGCCGTTGCGGGCGGTCCTCGCACGGTTCTCGGCGGCGACGGCGGCGTCCTTCTTGTCGGACGCCGTGGCGCCCGCGGCCTGCGCGTCGGACAGCTTGCCGGCGGCGACCTGTCGCTGCGACTGGGCGCGGCCCTCGGCGTCTTGCGCCTTCTGCCTCTCGGCTGCGGCAAGGTCGGCCTGCGACTTGGCGTAGTCCCGCTCAGCCTCGGCCTTCTGCCGCTTGGCCTTGGCATCGGCCGCCGCGTTCTTGGCGGTCTGCTCGGCCGCCTTCGCCCTGTTCTCCGCGGCCTTGGCCTCGGCGGCGTGCTTGGCCGCTTCCTCGGCCTGGGCGGCGGCGCCCTCGGCAGCGGCCTTGGCCTGGGCCTCGGCCTCCTGGGCGGCGATGCGCCGGAACTCGGCCTTCGCGGCGTGCGCCTGCGTGTTGGCGAGTGAGTCGAGCGTCTTGCTGTCGGCGGCGGAGGCGCGGGTCGCGTTGAACGCGGTCTCCACGGCCTTCGCCGCGGCCTGTGCGGCCGCCGCGGATGCCTTGGTGACCTGCGCGGCCTGCTGGCCGTACAGCAGACCCCGGCCCCGCGGCAGCCCGGCCGCGTCGGCGATGCCGTACGCCTGCGTCTGCGCCTGGGTGACCACGTCGGCCTCGGCCTTCGCGGAGAGCGCGGCCCGGGAGGCGACGTATAGCCGTCCGCCGGCCCGGCCCTGGGCGTCCGCGATCCACTTCTTGACCTTGGTGAACTCCGCCGTGGTCGGGTAGTCGTTCGGGTGGTCGGCGGCCTTCTGCCCGGTCCAGTAGGCCTGCCAGTCCGTGAGCCGGCTCGCGATCAGCGATTCGGCGAGCGCCTCGCCGAGCGCCTGCGAGGCCGTCGCCAGGTCGGCGTTGGCCTGCTTCTCTGCTCCGATGATGGTGTCCCGCTGCGCCTTCTGCCCGCCGAGCTCCGCCTCCCACTCGGTGTGCGCCGTGGCGATCTCGGCGCCGAGCACCTCGTGCGGGTCCTTCGGGTCGGTGTACGCGCAGGACGCGAAGCGGGCCTTGAGGTTCTCGACGTCGATGCGGAACTCCATCGAGTCCGCGTCGGGCACGTCGGTCGGGAAACCGCCGTACTGGAGGAAGAGCCGGGCGTCGTCGGCGTACATGGGGTGCATGACCTGCAGCGACTGCCACGCCTGTTCGTCCCGGTAGTCCACCTTCGGGTCGGAGGCGTAACGGACCTTGTAGACGGCCGTGGCCGCGTCGACGGACGCCTGGTTGGCCAGGGGGTGCGAGTCGGTGTAGAAGTCGTGCTCGGCGCTCCAGAACTGGGCGGCGACCCATTTGCTGAGGCCGACCTTCCGGAAGGGATTGTCCGCATCCTCCACCCACTGGAACCCGGTGTACGTGTAGGGCGGGGGCGGGGACTCGACGTTGAGGGACGTCTGCCACACGTACCGGCGGTCCCACAGCTCGTCCATCTTGGCGTCGAAGGTGGCCTTGTCCGCCTTGAACGCCTTGCTGAGCGCGGTGGTGCCGTCCCAGTACTCCGGGTCGGCGGCCGTGTGGAGCTGGTCCTCGGTGCCGACGAGGCCGGCTCGGGCGACCTCCTTCATCGCAGGGCCGCCCTTGCGCAGGACCCCATCGAGGAGGCACTGCTCCTCGCGGACGCGTTCGGCGGCCTTGAGGTCGAAGGCAGTGGGGGCCGGGTCGGCCGCGGCCGCAATGCGCGGCGACTGGACCGTGAGGTCGGGGAGTTGACCACCCGTCACCGCGATTGCGGCGGCAGTGACCATGGCAGTGAGGGGCAGGAACCGAGACCATCCGTCTCGGGGCCCTAAGAGGGTCCGGCGTCTACGCGCGCCAGGACGTGCCTTCGTACGCATGGAAATGTGTCAACCGTTTCTGTCGGGCAAGGAAAGTCGGGTGTGCGGACCGCTCAGAACAGGAGGTTGTACTGGGTCCAGCCGCTGGTGCCGATCTGCACACGGGCGCCGAACGGGGCACTGGCGGTGCCGGTCCCCTTGTAGAGCCAGAGGGCGCCCGCCGCGTCGACGGCCATCAGGTCGGCCTTGCCGTCGCCGGTGTTGTCGCCGGTCGAGACCACCGCGGTGTAGTCCTTCCAGCCCGTGGTGGCCGCGGTGACGGTCGCACCGAGGACCGCGTCGGCGGTGGCCTTGCCGGTGCCGGGGTAGATCAGCAGGTTGCCGGCGCTGTTGCGGGTGACGAGGTCGGCGATGCCGTCGCCGGTGTAGTCGCCACGTCCCGCGATGACGCTCATGCCGTTCCAGCCGGTCGAGTCCTTCATCCGGATCCTGGTGGCGAGAGTGCCGTCGGCCTTGCCCTGGTAGAGCCAGAGCTGACCGTCGGTGCCGCGGGCGACCAGGTCGGGCTGGGCGCTGCCGGCCATGTTCCCGACGGACACGATGAGGTTGTACTGGTCCCAGCCGGTGCCCAGCACCTTGGTCTCGTTACCGCGTTCGGCGGTGTAGTACAGGGTGCCGCCGATTCGGAAGTAGAGGTCGTTGCCCCGGCCGCCGTCGGAGATGTCGGCCTGCGCGAGCGCGGTGGCCACGGAGTAGCCGGTGCCGAGGTCCGCGCGGGCCTTCCAGCCGCCGGTACCCGTGGCCTCGTAGTCCCAGAGGCGGCCGTCCTTGCCGCGGGTGAGGAGCGGGAAGAGGCCGGTTCCGTCGGCGGCGGCCTGTTGGAGGAGCGGGGCGCTGTCGGTGACGACAGCGCTGTCTGCGGCGGCCGTTCGGCGAGAACGCGGCTCGGGCGGCGCACTGTGCGCGGTGGTGAGCGCCACCACGGCGGTCACGGCACCCGCGAGAGCGAGAGCAGCCGCCCGGCGCAGCGGACGGCTGAGGGAGATCGGTGTCAAGGCGAGGAGTCCCCGTTCGGTGAGACCGGCGAGGGCCTGCACGCGTCATCATGACGCCATGAGCACAGGTCAGGTGTTCCCGGTGCGGCCCCCACGCCGAGGCTGGTCATGCCCACGGCAATATTCATCCCATGACGGGCGTGTGAAACGTGTGAAGGTTTTTGCGTCCAGTGAAGCAGCTGCGCGATCGACTGAACCACGGCTCTCCGCAAGGGACTTGTACAGCACTGAGGGCGCCCCCTGTGACAGGGGGCGCCCTCAGCTGTGAGCGGCTCCCGGAATGGTCTGTGGCCTGTGGCCCGACGGCTCAGGTGGTGTACTGGTGCAGGCCGGGCACGGTCAGCGTGCCGCCGAACTGGCCTGCCTGCTGGACCTTCACGTTGGTGAAGTAGATCAGCGGGATGTTCAGCGGCGGCGGGTTCTCCGGGGTGAACGTGACCGGTATCAGGCCGAACAGGTTCCCCGAGATGCTCTCGGTGTACATGACCGTGTCGCCGCCCTTGATCGTGGACGTGGTGCCCTTGCCCGCCTGGACGTGGTAGGTCTTGCCCGCCTGCTTGTCGATCACCGTCTGGTGCAGGTCACCGATGTCGGTGCCGCCGGAGATGACGTACTTCAGGACTTCCTTGGTCTTGCCGCCGGCCGTCTTCACCTTGACTATGCCCTGGTAGTCGGCGCTCTTGAGCAGCAGCGAGCTGGCGTTCAGGTACCAGGGGTCGTCGGGCAGGGGAAGCTTGTTGTCGACCCCGCTCACGTCGTCCGTGGCGACCGGGCAGTCGTCGACGTCCGTGGTGGCGCTCGCGGAGGGGCTCGGCGAGGCGCTGGCCGAGGCGTCGGCGGACGCGGCGGCCTCCGTCGCGGTGTCGGACGCGTCGGCGGCGGCGTCGGCCGCCTCGCTCGCGGCGTCCTTCACCGTGCCGGTGGTCTTCTCGGTCGTCTCCTTGGTGGCGCCGGAGGAGTCCGAGGACGTGTCCGTGCCGTCGGCCGCGGCGCTCTCCGAGGCGGACGCGGAGGGCGAGGGGCTCGCCGTCGCGGTCGCGTCGTCGGTGCTGTCGCCGTCGAAGACGTCCTTGATGGCGTCGCCGATGGTCTCCAGGACGCTCTTGCTCGTCTCCGTGGCCGACGGGCTCGCCGTCGCGGTGTCGTCGGAGGACGACGTGTCCGAGGACGTGGCGGCCTGGGAGGACGCCGACGGCGAGGGCTCGGCCGTGTCGTCGGAACCTGAATCCGACGAGGAGGAGCCGTCCGAGGCGCTGTCGTCGTCCTTGGAGGTCGTGTCCTTGGAGGTGGTGTCCTTCGTGTCGCTCGTGGAGTCGTCCTTGGTGTCGGACGACGTCTCGGAGGCCGAGGGCGACGCGGAGGCGGAGGCCTCGGCCGTCATGGCGTCGACGCAGGCCTCGTACTCCTCGGCCGTGAGGCTCTTCGAGGTCGGCTGGTCGTCCGCGCGCGCGAGCGTCGGGGTGAACCCCATGCCCATGAGAACGGCCGTCGGCATCGCCGCCAGGGCGATCGCCTTGCCCGCGGGCAGGTGGATCCTGGCGAGCAGCGGCTTCCTGGGTGCCGCGTGGCGTGGCCCGGTTCTCACACGGGACGCGTCCGCGTCCGCCCCGTGCGTCACCTCGTCAGCCGACACTGTGCCTCCCGTTCGCCCCGTTCGCCGGGCTCGTTTCTGACATGTCGTTCGGCTCTTCCGGCCCGCCGTCGGCGTCGGGGCGGGCGGGCGCGTCGTCGGCCTTGGTGAGATCCGTGACGGCGCTCTCGGGCGCGCCGCCCAGGCTGCCCGGCGTCTGCTCCGCCTGCGGCTCGGGCGGGGTCCCCGGCACCCACGCGATGGCCATCGCGCCGCCGATCATCCCGAACAGGAAGCCGACGACGAAGCCACCGAAGTTGGAGACCGGGAGGGAGACCAGGGCCAGCAGGATCGCCGCCACGCCCGCGAAGGTGCGGATGTGCTTCTGGAACCAGAGGCTGATGCCGAGGACCACGAGCAGGACTCCGATGATCAGGGAGCCCGCACCGGCGGTGGTGGACATGCGGATCGTCAGCTGCCCGATCGTGAGGTGCGCGTACGGGAAGTACATGATCGGGACGCCACCGATGATGATGAACAGACCAGCCCAGAACGGCCTCGTGCCCCGCCAGGCGCGGAACTGCAGCCTCCGGCGAGTGAACTGACCCGCTACGGCAGAAGTCTCGGCGCTCATGGAAAACAGCTCCCTGGTACGGCGTTGCTGTGGTGAGAGGGTGTCGCGACGTCAAATCTCGGGAAGAGAGCGCGAGGTCTCGGCCCAAGTGGTGACGGGCGGGGGCACCTCACAGGCTCCCCCGCCCGTCACCGAGTGCTTAGTAGCACTCCTTGGAGCCCGAGTAGAGCTTCATGCTCAGACCGGGCAGCGTGAAGGTGCCGGCGGTGGTGGCCCACGCCGTCTGCTTCACTCCGTACAGGTCAGCGGACTTCGCCTGCTGGCCGAATCCGTAGGGGTTGGCCTGCTCGCCGCCGCCCTTCATGGGCGGGTTCTTCAGGGAACCACCGGAGACGCCGATGTCCATCCCGGTGAACACGGCCTTGTCGGCGGCGAGGTCCTCGACGTCGATGTACAGGTTCGAGGCCGTGACCTGCTTGTCCTCGTCCTTGCTGTTACCCGCGGTGAGCTGCAGGGTGACAGAGCCGAGGATCGGGATGTTCGGCGTGACGACGGACTGACACATGTTCTGGATACGAGCCGACGAGAACGCGGAGACCGCGACCGGGTGGATCGTGTCCTTGCCGTCGAGCGTCTTGCCGGCGTCGATCGCGCCGTACTGCGAGAAGCCGTCACCGTGCAGGTAGTCCGCACTGACCTTGAACGACTGGCCCGAAACGCTGAACGACGCGGCCAGCGCACCCTGTGCCAGGGCGACGCCTATCGCTGCCGTGGCGGCGACGCTGGGCACCATGACCAGCGCGAACCGCTTCCATCTGGTCCCGCCACGCACCTGGGACTCCATATTTCCTCCTTCTCGGACGTACATCTCCTGGCCCCGACTCGCCCCACTTATGCGGCGGCTCAGCCGGACAGGGATGGGAGAAGTGCTACGTCCTCGGGAAGGGGAGCGCCCGTCTCGGAGGCGCGAACCGCGCACCGATCACCGGCGATCACCCCCGAGCGACAACCACTGGTCGCGCCTGACACGCATCACGCACAACCTTGCTGGACAGGCTTCACCGAGCGGCGAAGACCCCCCTGCCCAAGAGCCCGCGGCGTGTGCCGCCGGCTCTGCTCGGTGGGGACCCAGGAAAACCCGTTGTACCCAACCGGCTGTCGGGGTACGGGAATGGACCGAGCGTGGCCGATCGTGGTCCATTCTCGCCGCCCGCACAAGGGGGTTCGTTACTCGCTAGTAACGGCCGGATAACCGAACAACGACCCAGAGGTCTCGGGCGGCGACTCAGGGTGTCAAGAGGGCCCGGAACAAAGTCGTTGATGGACGGACAGAACCCGACAGAACAACGCCCGGGTCTTACTTCCAGTAACAGCGGCCGCGATTACCAAGATTTGGTAAAGCGCGGCCGCTGGGGAACCATCTCGGCTGAATTTTCACTCGGGAACCACAGGCCCCGACGTTTAGCGACTGGTCAGCCCCCGGCCCGGGCCCGGATCAGAACAGGGCACGCGCCAGCGCCCGCCGTGCCGCCGCCACCCGTGGGTCGTCGGGCCCGACGACCTCGAACAGCTCGAGCAGCCGCAGCCGTACGGCGTCCCGGTCGTCGCCGGCCGTGCGCCGCACGGTCTCGATGAGCCGCCCGAACGCGTCCTCGACATGACCGCCCACCAGATCCAGGTCGGCGGCGGCGATCTGCGCCTGGGCGTCCGCCGGCTGCTCGGCCGCGTCCTTGCGCACCTGCTGCGGGTCCATCCCGCCGACCCGGTGCAGCAACTCGGCCTGCGCCAGACCGAGTTTCGCCTCCGTGTTCGCCGGGTCATCCGCGAGCACGTTCTTGTACGCCTGGACCGCGCCGCCGAAGTCACCCGCGTCCAGCGCCTGTACGGCGGCTTCGAGGAGCGCGTCGTACGGACCGGCCGGCACCTCGGCGGCCGACACGCCGCCCGCGCCCTGGGGCTCGGCGTCGGGGTCGACGACCAGACCCGTGAGCCCGAACCGCTCCTCGGCGACCTGCACCAGCTGGTCCAGCGTCTGACGGATCTGGGCCTCGCCCGCCGCCCCCTGGAAGAGCGGCAGCGCCTGGCCCGCCACGACGGCGAACACCGCGGGGATCCCCTGCACCCCGAACTGCTGCATCAGCATCTGGTTGGCGTCGACGTCGATCTTGGCGAGCAGGAAGCGGCCGTCGTACTCGACGGCGAGCCGCTCGAGGACCGGGCTCAGCTGCTTGCAGGGCTGGCACCACTCGGCCCAGAAATCGATGACGACCGGCACCTCGGCGGAGCGTTGCAGGACCTCGCGCTCGAAGCCCGCCTCGTCGACGTCGATGACGAGATCGGCCGGGGAGACGGCCCCCGCGCCGCCCTGCCGTGCCGTTTCGGCGCGCGTCTGCTCCGCCTTCGCCTTGGCCTCCTGGGCCGCCTTCACCGCGGCGAGGTCGACGACTCCGCTCATGGACATGTTCCGTGGCTGCATGCGTCCATCCTCCCCCGTCCGCGCGCGTAGGCGAAAAGCGTTCCGAAAGCGTTCCTGCCCAGGCGCCGGGGTCCCCACCCCACGCCCGCGTCCCCGGCTCGTGATACGTCCGTCACGAGGGGCGTGGAGCGGCGTCGCACGCTTTCGCTACGAGTCGTATCGTAATGGCACCGCGTGCCTGTGCACCATGGGTTCCCGGTGATCTCTCTCACGGCGCCGGGGGGACTGGCAGGTCCGAAACCGGCGGTTATGGTCGGGCCATGCAGAGCCGCACCCCCGTAGGCCGCGCCGGCCGCCCGCGCAGCGCCGCCGCGGACACCGCGATCCTGGCCGCGACCCGGGAGGCGCTGGTCGAGCTGGGCTGGTCGAAGCTCACCCTGGGGGACGTGGCGACGCGCGCAGGGGTGGCGAAGACGACCCTCTACCGCCGCTGGGCCGGCAAGAACGAACTCGTCGTCGACGCGGTGGCCGAGCTCTTCGCGGAACTGGAACTCCCCGACCGGGGCAGTCTGGCCGCCGACATCGAGGGTGTGGTCCTGCAGTTCGCGGCGATCCTGGCACTGCCGGAGGCGCGCAGCGGGCTGATGGCGGTGGTCGCGGAGTCCACCCGTGACGAGGCCCTGCGCGCCCGCATCCGCTCCTCCATCGTGGAACCGCAGAAGCACCTGGTCCTGGAGGGCCGCAGCCGGGCCCGGCTGCGCGGCGAACTCCCCCCGGAGTCCTGCCCCGAGGAGGCCGCCCGCACGGCCGACCTCATCTTCGACATCGTCGCCGGCGCGGTGGTCCACCGCACCCTGGTCAGCGCGGAACCGGCGGACGAGGAGTGGGTGGGCGGATTCACGAACGTCCTGCTGCGGGGCCTGGCAGGCACACCCGGCGCATAGGGCCTGCCGTCCGGATCAACGGCAGCACGAAACCGCCGTACGCACGCGTGCGTACGGCGGTGTGGCTACTTCAGGGGGACTACGCCTTGACGACGTCCGGGGCGGTGTCGGCGACCCGCTCCTCCAGTTCGCGCGTCACCTTGCGCTCCACGAAGAACGCGGCCGTCGGCACGGTTCCGGCGAGCAGCACCCAGAGCTGCTTGCCGACCGGCCACTTCGCCTTGGAACCCAGGTCGAAGGCGAAGACGAGGTAGACGACGTACAGCCAGCCGTGCGCGATGCCCACGGCGCGGGTGAAGCTGTCGGCGCCGTCGACGTCGAGCACGTACTTGGCGATCACGCCCAGGGTCAGCAGGACCAGCAGTACACCGGTGACGTAGGCCATCACGCGGTAGCGGGTCAGCACGCTCTTCTTCATGCCGTCGAGCGTAACCGCCCGTTCCGGTAGATCTTGGGCCGGGTCGGCCCCCGGGTCAGTCCTCGTCGAAGTCGCGCGCCGCGACCCGCAGCGGGCGCAGCATCGCGAAGATCTCGGCACACTCCTCCGCGTCGTACACGCCGAGCCCGAAGTCCATCGCCATGAGGTCGCCGGTGGCCGCCTCGACGACCTCGCGGCCCTTGGCGGTGATGACGGCGAGGGTGCCGCGGCCGTCGTTGGGGTTGGGGCGCCGGGCGACCAGGCCCGATTTCACGAGGCGGTCGACGGTGTTGGTCACCGAGGTGGGGTGCACCTGGAGCCGCTCGCCGATCTTCGACATGGTCAGCTCGCCCTCCTTGGAGAAGGTGAGCAGCACCAGTGCCTCGTAGCGGGCGAACGTCAGCCCGTACGGCTTGACCACCGCGTCGACCTCGGCGAGCAGGATCTGGTGCGCCCGCATGATCGACGTGATCGCCGACATGGACGGCACGTTGCCCCACCGCTGCTTCCAGAGCTCGTCGGCGCGGGCGATGGGATCGAAGGGGAGACTGAGCGGCTTCGGCACGTAATCGACCCTACCCGCCGGTCATATCGTGGTCAGCCCCGTCTCGGCTTTCGGTCCGCCGGGCGCGCGGGGCCTTCGCGCGCCCGGCGGACGCCGGTGCTCAGTAGATGCTGCGCAGGCCCAGCACGTCCCCCTTGCCGAGGGTGCGGGCGGTGGTGGAACAGGCGAACGAACTCGGGTACATGGTGAGGTTCTCGTGGCCGGAGCCGACATGGCCGAGGCCGAACACATGGCCGGCCTCGTGGGTGGCGACGCTGCGGATGTCGTACGCGTCCTCGCAGTCGCCCGTCGGTTCGTCCGTGAAGGTGTAGTCGTGGATGTTGAAGCGGACGTCGGCCTCGATCAGCCGGTCCGGGCCGCGGGAGACGGGGCGGCTCCAGGAGCAGGTCGTGGCGACGCTGTCGCTGCTGAGGTCCCCGGCGTCCCAGACGTTCATGCCGTCCCGGTCGGTGCAGCGGGCCATGTGGTCGATGCCGGCCTCGTGGCCGGTGGCGGCCAGGAACCTGGCGCGGGCCCCGATGGTGTCGGCGAGTCCGCAGGCGTTGCGGCCGCGGATGATGGCGGTGATGCCCTCCTCGAAGGCCTGGCGGACCTGACGGCGGGGCAGGTCGCCCGGCTGGGGACCGTCGCCGACGAACCACTCGTACGTGCCGTACTCCTTGCGGTCGGCCACGGAGTAGGCGGTGTCCGCGCAGGGGGCGGGGGCGTCGGCGCGGCTGCCCGTGCGGCGGGTGGGGCGGGCGGCCTTGCCCGACGGCCGGTGCCGGGCGTCGCCGTGACTGCGCTCGCCCTTGCCGTCCGCCGTGGCGCCGCCCGAGCGGTCGCCCTCGCCGTCGTCGAAGCCGTAGGACACCGTGCCGTCGGCGGCGACGGCCAGGGTGAAGCCGCGGCTCGACCCGTCCGCCGTGAGGGAGTCGACGCTGACCTTGGTGCCGGGTTCGGGGACCGTGAGGCCGGCGCCGCCGTGGGTGACCAGGCGGCCCACGGCGCCGCAGCGGGTCGCGGAGGAGCCGGCGGGCAGGTCGTCGACGGTCAGCTCGCCGGGGGCGAGCACACATGCGTGGCCGGAGTGTTCCGCACGCGTGTGCGTACCGGCTCCGGACGCGAGGAAGGCCAGTGCGGCCGCCAGGAGCACGGCGGCCGAACAACGGTTCATCACACAGGACTTGATCGACACCGGGAGAGATTAGCCAGCGCCCGCCGGGTCGAAACCCGTCCCCCGGTCGCCCTATTGAGCGACTGCTCAAACGGGAGTACCGTCCCTCGCGAGCCGTTTGAGCAATCGCTCAAACATGCCCCGACCTGGGGGATTCATATGACGATCTTCATGGGGGCGGGGGTCCGGGTCCACGTCGACGGCGGCCGCGTGCGAACACAGGACCCGTCGGAGCGCCACCGGTGGCGCCTCAGATTCACCCGGATTTCACCCGTATCGACCAATTTCCGCGCACGGAGGCACCCGATTGAGCCCCGCACCCCGGACCGGTCCGGACACCAGGACCAAGCTGCTGGACGGCACCCTGCGCACGCTCACCGAGCAGGGCATCGCCAAGGCGTCGGCGCGTACGATCGCGGCGGCCGCCGGCGTCAACCAGGCGCTGGTCTTCTACCACTTCGGCTCGGTGGACGAACTGCTCGCGGCGGCGTGCAGGTACGGCGCGGAGCGCACGGTGGCGCGCTACCGGCCCCGTCTCGCCGCCGTCACCTCGCTGACCGAACTCCTCGCCCTGGGGCGTGAGATCCACGACCGGGAGCGCGCGGGCGGCCATGTCGCGCTGCTCGGCCAGCTGCTGGCGGGTGCCCCCACCCACGCGACCCTCGGCCCGGCCACGGCGGCGGGCCTCGATCTGTGGGTCGCGGAGATCGAGCAGGTCCTCGAACGCGTGCTCACCGGCACCCCGTTCGGCGAGTTCACCGACCCTCCGGGGCTCGCCCGGGCCGTCGCGGCCTCGTTCGTCGGGATCGAGCTGTACGAAGGGGTCGACGCGGCCGGCGCCACCTCCGCGCTGGACGCCCTGCAGCAGCTGGGCCTCCTGGTCGCCGCCCTGGAGGAACTCGGGCCGGTGGCCCAGCGGGCGGTGCGGCAGTATCTGCGGAGGGCGTCCGCGCGGCGGTGAGCCGCCCCGCGGCCGCCCCGCACGGGTGTCGGATTGCGGGGGGCGCTCAGTCCGCCAGGTACCGCTCGACCGTCTCCACCTTCGACGTCAGACCGTCCGTCACGCCCGGGCGGATGTCCGCCTTGAGGACGAGGGAGACGCGGGGCGCGCGTTCCTCGACGGCGGCCACGGCGCGCCGGACGACGTCCATGACCTCGTCCCAGTCCCCCTCGACGGAGGTGAACATGGCGTCGGTGCGATGGGGCAGGCCCGAGGCGCGGACCACGCGGACGGCCTCGGCGACGTACTCCCCCACGTCCTCGCCGACGCCGAGCGGGGTGACGGAGAAGGCGACGATCACGCGTTCACCACGCCTTCCTTGCCGGCGCGGGCGGCGATGGCCGCGTCGACCGCGCTCTCGGCCTCGCGGCGCAGCCGGCGCTCGGCGAAGAAGCCGCCGGTCGGCAGGACGGAGAGGACGAAGTAGAGGGCGGCCGTCTTCAGGGACCACTTGGCGCGGTTCCAGGCGTCCGCCCAGAACAGGACGTACAGGACGAACAGGATGCCGTGGACCATGCCCATCACGGGCACCGCGTTGAAGTCCGTGGTCCGCTTGAGCACCGAGCAGACGAGCAGCAGCAGGAACGAGACGGCCTCCGGGGCGGAGACCAGTCGGAGGCGGCGGAGGGCGGAGGCGGTCTTCAGGTCCACGGGTCACCTTCGGGGGGACATCGGGGGAACTACGTCGGTCGGTTCGCTTGTGAACGCACGCACAAGGGTTCGTCCATTGTGGCAAACGGTTCACCTAGGGGTGCGGTCAGGGTCGTTCTCCACCCACAGGTGCTGTTCTGCGCACCCGCGGGGCCGCTACCTTCGCAGCGTGGCGATGTTCCGACTGCAAGGCAGCAAGGTGCTCGCCGTCGACATGACCGGGGACGCCGTGAAGGCGAAGAACGGCTCGATGGTCGCGTACGACGGTCAGATGGCCTTCAAGAAGCTCAGTGGCGGCGGTGAGGGGATCCGGGGGATGGTGACCCGGCGGCTCACCGGCGAGCAGATGACCGTGATGGAGGTGAGAGGACAGGGGACGTGCTGGTTCGCCGACCGCGCCTCCGAGATCAACCTCGTCAGCCTCCAGGGGGACAAGTTGTTCGTGGAGTCGAGCAATCTGCTCGCGACGGACGCGGGCCTGCGGACGGGGACGAGTTTCACCGGCCTGCGCGGCGCCTCCCAGGGCAACGGACTGTTCACGACGACGGTGGAGGGACACGGCCAGGCGGCCATCACCTCCGACGGACCGGCCGTCGTGCTGCGGGTCAGCCCGCAGTACCCGCTGACCGTCGACCCGGGGGCGTACATCGCGCACCAGGGGAACGTCCGTCAGTCCTTCCAGTCCGGTGTGACGTTCCGCACCTTCCTGGGCGAGGGCGGCGGCGAGGCCTTCCAGATCCGCTTCGAGGGGGACGGCCTGGTGTACGTCCAGCCGAGCGAGCGCAACACGATCGCGGGGGACGTCTGAGGTGAGCTTCCGAGAGATCAACTCCAAAATGGTCGAGGCGACGGTCGTGCCGGGGCAGCGGCTGTTCAGTCAGCGCGGCGCCATGCTGGCATACCGCGGCGAGGTCTCCTTCACCCCCAACCTGCAGGGCGGTCAGGGCGGCGTGATGTCCATGATCGGCCGACGGCTGGCCAACGAGGACACCCCGCTGATGACGGTCGAGGGCAGCGGCACGGTCCTGTTCGGGCACGGCGGCCACCACGTCCAGGTCATCCGGCTCACCGGCGACACCCTGTACGTCGAGGCGGACCGGCTGCTCGCCTTCGAGGGCACCCTCCAGCAGGGCACGATGTTCCTCGGCTCCCAGGGCGGGGTCATGGGCATGGTCCGCGGGCAGATCAGCGGCCAGGGCCTCTTCACCACCACCCTCAAGGGGCAGGGCGCGGTCGCCGTGATGGCCCACGGCGGGGTCTTCGAGATCCCGATCACCCCGCAGCGCCCGGTCCATGTCGATCCGCAGGCCTACGTCGCCCATCACGGCGACGTCCGCAACAAGCTGTCGACGGCGCTCGGCTGGCGGGACATGGTGGGGCGCGGCTCCGGCGAGGCGTTCCAGCTGGAGCTCAGCGGCAGCGGTGCGGTGTTCGTCCAGGCGTCGGAGGAGAAGCTGTGAGCCACCACCCGGGCGCGGGCCCCGCCGGCCCCACCGTGCACGACCCGATGACCCTGCCGGTCGACGACAACGTCAACCACTACACCTTCTGTGTGGAACTGAAGGGGAGCCAGTGGTTCCTCCAGAAGGGGAAGATGATCGCCTACTACGGCTCGATCGACTTCAACGGCATCGGGCACGGCCGGCTGGACCGTCTGGTGCGTACCTCGTTCCATTCGCCTCTGCACGCGAGCGACTGGGTCGTGGCGGAGGGCTCGGGCAAGATGCTCCTCGCCGACCGGGCCTTCGATGTGAATTCGTACGACCTGGACGACGGCAACCTGACCATTCGCTCGGGCAATCTGCTCGCTTTTCAGCCAACTCTGTCCCTCAAGCAGTCGATCGTGCCGGGATTTCTCACACTGATCGGAACCGGAAAGTTCGTGGCCGCATCTAACGGCCCGGTGGTGTTCATGGAACCTCCCCTTCGGGTGGATCCCCAGGCACTCGTCGGCTGGGCCGACTGCCCCTCCCCGTGCCATCACTACGACCACGGGTACATGACGGGTGTCATGGGCGGTCTACGTGCGCTGACGGGCCTCGGCGGGGCCTCCGGGGAGGAGCACCAGTTCGAGTTCGTCGGCGCCGGCACGGTGCTGCTGCAGTCGACCGAGACCCTCATGGCGGAGCAGGCCACGGGGGCCGTTCCGCATGAGCCGGGAGTGCCCGGCGGGGGCGGAATGCCAGGTGTCCCGGGTGGGCACGGCGGTCAGAGCGGGGTACCGCGCCTTCCCGGACAGCTGGGAGACCTCCAGCGTCGCTTCGGGCTGTGAGCGGTAGTCTGCGGAGTGTGACATCGAACGCGTGCGCACCGTCACACCACCCTCACTAGTTCGCCTTTCAACATTTTAGGTAGACTTCACATATGGAGACCGAAACGGCCACGCGCTGGCTGACCGATGCGGAGCAGTGCGCCTGGCGCACCCACCTGGAGGTCAACAGGCTGTTGACGTACCAGCTCGAGAAGGACCTGCAGCCGTTCGGCCTGACCATGAACGACTACGAGATCCTGGTGAACCTGTCCGAGTCGGAGGACGTCCGGATGCGGATGAGCGACCTCGCGTCCGCCACCCTCCAGTCCAAGAGCCGTCTCTCGCACCAGATCACCCGCATGGAGAACGCGAACCTGGTCCGGCGCGAGAACTGCGAGTCCGACCGCCGGGGCCTCTACGCGGTCCTGACCCAGCACGGCATGGAGACCATGATGAAGGTCGCCCCGCACCACGTGTCCTCCGTGCGCCGGCACTTCATCGACCTCCTCTCCCCCGAGGCCCTCGTGGACCTCGACAAGTCCCTCAAGCCGATCGCGGAGCATCTGCGCGGCCAGCGCGGACGCCCGTAACCACACCCAGACGCCGCCGGGCGGAGCCCTGTCAGGGCTCCGCCCGGCGGCGTCCGTCCGCACCGGGACGGTCACGCGGGCACGGGCCGACCGCCCCCGGAGGAGCGCAGGGTGACGGCTGTCGCCGTCGTCAGCACCACCGCGCCCGTCAGCGCGAAGCACCAGGCGACCGGCAGCCGCCCGGCCAGCGCGCCCGCGACCGCCGTACCGGCCGTGCTGCCCGCGTTGACGGCCGTGTTGACCCAGGCCCCGGCCCGCACCCGGGCTTCGGGGGCGGCGCTCTCGTCGGCCATCAGATAGCCGGTGGTGATCGTCGGCGACACGAAGAACCCGACGGCCGCGACGGCCACCCCGAGCGTGACGGCACCCGGTGCCAGTCCGGCGGCGCACAGGGCCACTCCGAGTCCTGCCGTGAGCAGGGGAAGACGTGTCCCCGGAGCGCCCCGCCAGGACACGGCACCGTGCGCCAGCCCCCCGACCGCGCTGCCGGCCGACATCGCCGCCAGCAGCCAGGCCGCGGGCGCACCGCCGTGGCCCCGGCTCTCGGTGAACGCCACGATCAGCAGGTCGGCCACCCCGATCGCGAGCCCCACCACCAGGGCGGCGGCCACCGGCCGCGCGAGCCGGCGCGGCCCGCCGCCCCCGCCGCGCCGCCCGGCTCCCTTCCCGGGCGGCACCGCCCGCACCGCCGGGGAGGTGACGAAGGCGGCCGTCCCCGCGCCCATCAGGGCCGCGCCGAGAAGGATCCCGGCGGCCGGCGGGGCGAACCCGGCCAGGACGCCCACCAGCAGGGGCCCGGTGACGAAGAGCAGCTCCTCGGCGACGCCGTCGAGGCTGTAGGCACGCTGGAGCAGTCCCCGGTCGGGGGTCAGACGGCTCCATACCGCTCGCATGGCCGGCCCGAGCGGCGGGCAGCAGGACCCGGCGGCCGCGGCAAGCGGAGCCAGGACGAGCGGGGACGGACGGGTCAGGCCGAGTGTCAGGAGGGCGAGGAGCGTCAGGTGGGCGGCGGTCAGCGCGGGGAGCGCCCGGCGGGGGCCGAGGCGGTCGACGAGGGCCGCCCGGGCGGGCGACAGGAACACGGCGGTGCCGCCGAACAGGGCCATCACCCCGCCGGCCACGGTGTACGAGCCGCAGGCATGGGTCACCGAGAGCATCACGGACAGCGGGACGACGCCGTACGAGAGCCTGCCGAGCAGGGCGGCGGCGAAGGTGCGGCGGGCCTGCGGAAGGCGCAGGACGGCGCGGTAGGACGCGCGGGAGGCGGACATGGCGAATTCCTCGCGGGAGGCATGGGCAGGGGCACCTGGGGGCCACCCGGGGTGGCCCGGTGCGCGCTCTATGCCTGGGCGAGGAACATGGGGGTCAACGTACCAGCGCGGGCGTCCTCGTGACGAGGGGTCAGCTCGCGGTGAGGCCCGCGATCAGTTCGTCCGCCGCCCGGTGGGCGTCCAGTTCGCCCGCGACGATCCGCTCGGCCAGGGCGCCGAGGCGGCGGTCGCCGTGCAGGTCGCCGATGCGGCGGCGCAGGGCCGTGACGGCGATCGCCTCCACCTCGTGGGCGGCGCGGGCGCGGCGGCGCTCGGTGAGGACGCCGTGCTCCTCCATCCAGGCGCGGTGCTTCTCCAGGGCCTCGACGACCTCGTCGACGCCCTCGCCGCGGGAGGCGACCGTCTTCACGATCGGCGGGCGCCACTCCCCCGGCCTGCGGGGCTGGCCGAGGCCCAGCATGTGGTTCAGTTCCCGGGCGGTGGCGTCGGCGCCGTCCCGGTCGGCCTTGTTGACGACGTACACGTCGCCGATCTCCAGGATCCCGGCCTTGGCCGCCTGGATGCCGTCGCCCATGCCGGGGGCGAGCAGGACGACGCTGGTGTCCGCCTGGGAGGCGATCTCGACCTCCGACTGGCCGACGCCGACCGTCTCGACCAGGATCACCTCGCAGCCCGCCGCGTCCAGCACGCGGATCGCCTGCGGGGCGGACCAGGCGAGGCCGCCCAGATGGCCCCGGGTGGCCATGGAACGGATGTAGACACCGGGGTCCGAGGCGTGGTCGGACATCCGGACCCGGTCGCCGAGCAGGGCGCCGCCGGAGAACGGCGACGACGGGTCGACGGCGAGGACGCCGACCCGCCTGCCCTGCCGGCGGTAGGCGGTCACCAGCGCGGACGTCGAGGTGGACTTGCCGACGCCCGGGGAGCCGGTGAGGCCGACGACATAGGCGTTGCCGGTGAGCGGGGCCAGGGCGGCCATGACCTCACGGAGCTGCGGGGACGCCCCCTCCACCAGGGAGATCAGCCGGGCCACGGCCCGGGGCCGGCCTTCCCTGGCCTGGGCGACCAGCGAGGGGACGTCCTGCATCACAGCTCCGTTCGCGAAGAGGTCTACCGCGGGCTCAGGCCTTGGGCACGCGCACGATCAGCGCGTCGCCCTGGCCGCCGCCGCCGCACAGCGCGGCCGCGCCGACCCCGCCGCCGCGCCGCTTGAGCTCCAGGGCGAGGTGCAGCACGAGCCGGGCGCCGGACATGCCGATCGGGTGGCCGAGGGCGATCGCACCCCCGTTCACGTTCACCTTTTCCGTGGACACGCCCAGGTCCTTCATTGACTGGACCGCGACGGCGGCGAAGGCCTCGTTGATCTCGACGAGGTCGAGGTCCGCGACGCCGAGGCCCTCCTTCGCGAGGGCGTGCGTGATGGCGTTGGAGGGCTGGGACTGGAGCGAGTTGTCCGGGCCGGCCACATTGCCGTGGGCGCCGATCTCGGCGATCCAGGCCAGGCCCAGCTCCTCGGCCTTGGCCTTGCTCATCACGACGACCGCGGCGGCGCCGTCGGAGATCTGCGAGGAAGTGCCCGCGGTGATCGTGCCGTCCCTGGTGAAGGCCGGGCGCAGCTTGCCCAGGGACTCCGCGGTGGTGTCGCCGCGGATGCCCTCGTCCTGGCTGAAGACCACCGGCTCGCCCTTGCGCTGCGGGATCTCGACCGGGGTGATCTCGGCCTCGAAGATCCCGTTCTTCTGCGCGGCGGCGGCCCGCTGGTGGGACAGCGCGGCGATCTCGTCCTGCTCGGGGCGCAGGATGCCGAGGCGCGTGTTGTGCTTCTCCGTGGACTCGCCCATGGCGATGTTCTCGAAGGCGTCCGTGAGACCGTCGTACGCCATCGCGTCGAGCATCTCGATCGCGCCGTACTTGTAGCCCTCGCGGGACTTCGGGAGCAGGTGGGGGGCGTTGGTCATGGACTCCTGGCCGCCCGCGACGACCACGTCGAACTCACCCGCGCGGATCAGCTGGTCGGCCAGCGCGATCGCGTCGAGGCCGGACAGACACACCTTGTTGATGGTGAGCGCCGGGACGTTCATCGGGATGCCGGCCTTGACGGCGGCCTGACGGGCCGGGATCTGGCCCGCGCCGGCCTGGAGCACCTGGCCCATGATCACATACTGCACCTGGTCGCCGCCGATCCCGGCGCGGTCCAGGGCGGCCTTGATCGCGAAGCCGCCGAGGTCGGCTCCGGAGAAGGACTTCAGCGAGCCCAGCAGCCGTCCCATGGGCGTCCGCGCGCCCGCGACGATCACCGAGGTCCTGCTGTTCGTTCCAGTCGATCCAGTCATGAGCTGCGATTCCCCTTACCGGCCTGCACTGGCCGAGGAGTGAACGAGGGTTTACTGCGAATGTACTGAGTGGCACTCCGTGCCGTCATCGGCCCTTCAGTGTGATCGCGCGCACGTTGCGTAACCACCTCCGCCGCGCTCCACTAACACCATGCTGACGCGAATCGACCACATCGGGATCGCCTGTCACGACCTCGACGCGACCGTCGAGTTCTACCGTTCCACGTACGGCTTCGAGGTGTTCCACTCCGAGGTCAACGAGGAGCAGGGCGTCCGGGAAGCCATGCTCAAGATCAATGAGACCTCCGACGGCGGGGCCTCCTACCTGCAGCTTCTGGAGCCGACCCGCCCGGACTCCACCGTAGCCAAGTGGCTCGACAAGAACGGCGAGGGCGTCCACCACATCGCTTTCGGTACGGCGGATGTGGACGGCGAGGCCGCGGACATCCGCTCCAAGGGCGTACGCGTTCTGTACGAAGAGCCGCGACGCGGCTCCATGGGGTCACGAATCACCTTCCTGCATCCCAAGGATTGCCACGGAGTACTGACAGAACTGGTCACTTCGGCGCCTGTTGAGTCACCTGAGCACTGACCCTCGTACATATGGGCCGGTAGGGTTGGGGGCGGTCGTCGCTCCACCAGGGCGGCCGGTCCTGCCGCCTTGGACGGCGGGACATCGCCGGGGTCCGGGTTTCGGGGGACGAGCGTCGGGGCAGCAGCCCATGCTCCGTCGTTGATCTGACACCATTCCCCGGGGGCCCCGTTCGGCGGATGGACGGTGCTCGTTCGGCAAGCTTGCGACCAGGGACGGATGGGACCGCGCAGTGCGGGGCTACGAGAGCCAGGAGCGGGAACCGGCGGCTGACGTCGACCACCTCACACGGTTCGAAGCCGAGATGAAGCGGCTGAAGACCGAGCGTGAGAAGGCGATCCAGCATGCCGAGGACCTCGGCTACCAGGTCGAGGTGCTGCGCGCCAAGTTGCACGAGGCGCGCCGCACACTCATGTCCCGGCCGTCCTTCGACGGCGGCGACCTCGGGTACCAGGCCGAACAGATGCTGCGCAACGCGCAGATGCAGGCCGACCAGTTGCGCCAGGACGCCGAGCGCGAGCTGAGCCAGGTCCGGGCGCAGACCCAGCGCATCCTCCAGGAGCACGCCGAACAGGCGGCCCGGCTCCAGGCGGAGCTGCACCAGGAGGCCGTCAGCCGGCGCCAGCAGCTCGACCAGGAGCTGGCGGAGCGCCGGCAGACCGTCGAGTCGCACGTCAACGAGAACGTGGCGTGGGCCGAGCAGCTGCGGGCCCGTTCCGAGGCCCAGGCCCGCCGGCTGCTGGAGGAGTCGCGCGCCGAGGCCGAGCAGGCCATGGCCGCCGCCCGCGCCGAGGCCGAACGGGTGGCCGCGGAGGCCCGCCAGCGGCTCCAGGCCGACGCGGAGCAGACCCGCGCGGAGGCCGAGCAGCTCCTGCTGCGCGCCCGCACCGACGCCGAGCGGATGATCAACGCCGCCTCCACCCAGGCCCAGGAGGCCACCGAGCACGCGGAGGCGATGCGCAGCTCCACGGCGAACGAGTCGGACTCGGCCCGCCGCCACGCGGGGGAGCTGAGCCGCGCCGCCGAGCAGCGGATGGCCGACGCCGAGGAGGCGCTCCGCAAGGCGCAGTCCGAGGCCGAGAAGGTCGTCGCCGAGGCCAAGACCACCGCCGAGAAGGCCCTCGCGAGCGCCGAGGCCACCAACGAGCAGCGCACCCGTACGGCGAAGGAGCAGGTCGCCCGGCTGGTCACCGAGGCCAGCCAGGAGGCCGAGACCACCAAGGCGGACGCCGAGCAGGTCGTCGCCGACGCGCGCGCCGAGGCCGAGAAGATCGTCGCGGAGGCCTCCGAGAAGGCCCGCACGATCACCGCCGAGGAGAGCGCCACCCAGCTGTCGAAGGCGGCCAAGACCGCCGAGGACGTCCTCAACAAGGCGCAGGAGGACGCGCGGGGCACCACCAAGGCCGCCGCCGAGGAGGCCGAGCGGATCCGCCGGGAGGCGGAGAACGAGGCGGACCGGCTGCGCGCCGAGGCGCACGACATCGCCGAGCAGCTCAAGGGCTCCGCGAAGGACGACACCAAGGAGTACCGCGCCAAGACGGTCGAGCTGCAGGAGGAGGCCCGCCGGCTGCGCGGCGAGGCCGAGCAGCTGCGCTCCGACGCGGTCGGCGAGGGCGAGAAGATCCGCGCGGAGGCCCGCAGGGAGGCCGTCCAGCAGATCGAGGAGGCCGCCCGGTCGGCCGAGGAGCTGTTGTCCAAGGCGAAGGCCGACGCGGACGAGCTGCGCCAGAAGGCCACGGCGGACAGCGAGAAGGTCCGCACCGAGGCCATCGAGCGCGCCACCACCCTGCGCCGGCAGGCCGAGGAGACCCTGGAGCGCACCCGCGCCGAGGCCGAACGCTCCCGCGAGGAGGCGGTGGAGCTCGCCGAGACCATCACCTCGGGTGCCGAGCGCGCGGCGGAGGAGCTGCGCGAGGAGACCGAGCGCGCGGTCGAGGCCCGGCAGGCGGAGGCCGCCGAGGAGCTGACCCGGCTGCACACGGAGGCCGAGTCGCGGCTGGCGTCCGCCGAGCAGGCGCTGACGGAGGCGCGGGAGGAGGCCGCGCGGATCCGCCGCGAGGCCGCCGACGAGGCCGACCGGCTGCGCACCGAGGCCGCCGAGCGGATCCGTACGCTCCAGCAGCAGGCCGCCGACGAGATCGACCGGCTGCGCACCGAGGCCGCGGCCGACGCGTCCGCCTCGCGGGCCGAGGGCGAGGCCGTCGCCGTACGGCTGAGGTCGGAGGCCGCGGCCGAGGCCGAGCGGCTCAAGAACGAGGCGCAGGACTTCGCCGACCGGGTGCGCACGGAGGCCACGGCGGCCGCCGAGCGGCTGGCCGACGAGGCGACCGAGACGCTGGACGCCGCCCAGGAGGAGGCCGTCCGCCGGCGCCGCGAGGCCGAGGAACTCCTCGGCTCCGCCCGCCAGGAGGCCGACCAGGAGCGCGAGCGGGCCCGGGCGCAGTCCGAGGAGCTGCTGGCGTCGGCGCGCAACCGCGTGGAGGAGGCGCAGACCGAGGCGGTCCGGCTGGTCGAGGAGGCCGACCGGCGCTCCGGCGAGATGGTCGGCGCGGCCGAACTCCACGCCCAGCAGGTGCGGGACTCCGTGACGGGGCTGCACGAGCAGGCCCAGGAGGAGATCAACGGGCTGCGCTCGGCGGCCGAGCACGCCGCGGACCGCACCCGGCGGGAGGCCGAGGAGGAGGCGGACCGGGTCCGCGCCGACGCCTACGCCGAGCGGGAGCGGGCCAGCGAGGACGCGAGCCGGATCCGCCGCGAGGCGAGCGCCGCCTCCGAGGCGGCGCAGGAACTGGCCGAGCGGACCGTCGGCGAGGCGATCGCGGAGGCCGAGCGGCTGCGCACGGAGTCGTCGGCGTACGCCCAGCGGGTGCGCACGGAGGCCTCGGACTCCCTGGTGGAGGCCGACCAGGCCGCGGCCCGCACCCGGGCCGACGCCCGCGAGGACGCCAACCGCATCCGCTCGGACGCGGCGACCCAGGCGGACACCCTCATCACCGAGGCCCGCAACGAGGCCGAGCGGCTCCAGACGGAGACCATCGCCGAGGCGGAGCGGCTGACGGCCGACACGGCCGCGGAGGCCGAGCGGGTCCGTGCCGATTCCGTCGCCCGGGCGGAGAAGCTGATCCAGGACGCGAGCGGGGACGCGGAGCGGCTGCGGGCCGAGGCCGCCGAGACGGTGGGTTCGGCGCAGCAGGCCGCCGAGCGGATCCGGCTGGAGTCGGAGCGGGTCAAGGCGCAGGCCGCGGCGGAGGCCGACCGCATGCTGAGCGTGGCCCGCGACGAGGCCGACGAGACGCTGGACGCCTCCCGCAAGGAGGCCAACAAGCGGCGCTCCGAGGCGGCCGAGCAGGTCGACACGCTCATCACGGAGACCACGGCCGAGGTCGACAAGCTGCTGACGGAGGCTCAGGAGCAGGCGCTGCAGACCACCGCGGACGCGGAGACGCAGGCCGACTCGATGGTGGGCGCGGCCCGCACCGAGGCCGACCGGCTGGTCTCCGAGGCGACGCGCGAGGGCAACAGCCGGGTGGAGAAGGCCCGTACGGACGCGGACGAGCTGCTCGTCGGCGCCCGCCGGGACGCCACCGCGATCAGGGAGCGCGCGGAGGAGCTGCGCGACCGCATCACCGCCGAGATCGAGTCGCTGCACGAGCGGGCCCGCCGCGAGGCCTCCGAGACGATGAAGTCGACCGGCGACCGCTGCGACGCGCTGATCAAGGCGTCCGAGGAGCAGCTCACCAAGGCGCAGGCCAAGGCGAAGGAGCTGGTGTCGGAGGCCAACTCCGAGGCCGGCAAGGTCCGGATCGCCGCCGTGAAGAAGGCGGAGGGTCTGCTCAAGGAGGCCGAGCAGAAGAAGTCGGCGCTGATCCGGGAGGCCGAGGAGCTCAAGGCCGAGGCGATCCGCGAGGCGCGGCTCACGGTCGAGGAGGGCAAGCGCGAGCTGGAGGTCCTGGTGCGGCGGCGTGAGGACATCAACGCCGAGATCTCCCGGGTCCAGGATGTGCTGGAGGCGCTGGAGTCCTTCGAGATCCCGTCGGCGAACAAGGACGGGAGCCTCAGGGCGGGCGCGAGCATCGGCGCGCCCCGATCGGGCGGGAAGACCACTGACGGCTAGCAGAATGTGTGGATTGCGTTAAAGTCTGCCCCCTTACCCTGAGTTTTTGGCAAGGGGTGTGGGGTTCAGCCACCCAAAAGGGGTGTCATTCCTCAGATCAAACACGCATACGCTCGATGACACAGCGCTCCGGCCCCTAGGATTCCACCTATCACCTCACCGGTCTCATTCGACAGGAACCCCATGAGCGACACTTCCCCCTACGGCTTCGAGCTAGTGCGGCGTGGGTACGACCGCGCTCAGGTGGACGAACGGATCTCCAAGCTCGTCTCCGACCGTGACAGCGCTCTCGCCCGCATCACCGCTCTGGAAAAGCGCATCGAGGAGCTCCACCTCGAGACCCAGAACGCCCAGGCCCAGGTCACCGACGCAGAGCCGTCGTACGCCGGGCTCGGCGCGCGGGTCGAGAAGATCCTCCGCCTCGCCGAGGAGGAGGCCAAGGATCTGCGCGAGGAAGCCCGTCGCGCGTCCGAGCAGCACCGCGAGCTCGCCGAGTCGGCGGCCCAGCAGGTGCGCAACGACGCAGAATCGTTCGCTGCGGACCGCAAGGCCAAGGCGGAGGACGAGGGCGTCCGGATCGTCGAGAAGGCCAAGAGCGACGCGTCGCAGCTGCGCCAGGAGGCCCAGAAGGACGCGCAGTCGAAGCGCGAGGAGGCGGACGCCCTCTTCGAGGAGACCCGCGCCAAGGCCGCGCAGGCCGCCGCCGACTTCGAGACCAACCTGGCCAAGCGCCGCGAGCAGTCCGAGCGTGACCTGGCGTCCCGTCAGCAGAAGGCGGAGAAGCGGCTCGCGGAGATCGAGCACCGCGCGGAGCAGCTGCGCCTGGAGGCGGAGAAGCTGCGCACGGACGCCGAGCGCCGCGCCCGCCAGACCGTCGAGACGGCGCAGCGTCAGGCCGAGGACATCGTGGCCGACGCGAACGCCAAGGCGGACCGGATCCGTTCGGAATCCGAGCGCGAGCTGGCGGCCCTCACCAACCGCCGCGACAGCATCAACGCGCAGCTGACGAACGTCCGCGAGATGCTCGCCACGCTGACCGGCGCCGCGGTGGCCGCGGCCGGCGCCCCGGTCACGGACGACGAGCCGATCTCCCGCGGAGTGCCGGCGCAGCAGTCCCGGTAACCCTCGGGGTACCCCGGCCGAACGTCGGACGGAGCCCGTTGCCAGCGGTGGCAGCGGGCTTCGTGGCGTTCTGGCGTGGCGGCATGATCGAGGTCGAGGGCCGGACGGTGTTCGTGTCCTCCCATCTGATGAGCGAGATGGCGCTGAGCGCCGACACGTCGATGGCCGATTTCGTCGCCCGCAACTCCCGGGCGTACGGTCCGCATGGACCAAGATCCGGTCGGTGGCGTCCACCGTCTGGACACTCTCGCTCGCCGTGGTGGTCACCGTCGCCCTCGGCATGCTCATCTCGGCGTGGTCGAAGCTGTCGCCGGGCATCCTGATGCCGTTCTGGCCGACCAGACCGGCAGCAAGATCATGCGGGAGGCCTTCTGCTCCTGCGGAAACGAGATGCGTGAACCTCAGGGCTTTACTTTCATTTGGGCGGAACCGTCAGCGCCTCGATAAGCTCCTAACCCTTACGGGGGCGTGTGCCCCGCTGTCCTGAACCTGTCGATGGGTGCGGAGCATGATCGAGGCAGTCGGCCTGACCAAGCGCTACGGCGACAAGACCGCTGTGTACAACCTTTCCTTCCAGGTACGGCCGGGTGCCGTCACCGGCTTCCTCGGGCCGAACGGCTCGGGCAAGTCGACGACGATGAGGATGATCCTCGGCCTGGACAACCCCACCTCGGGGACGGTCACGATCGGCGGCTACCCGTACCGCAGGCTGCCGAACGCGGCTCGCCAGGTGGGAGCGCTGCTCGACGCTAAGGCCGTGCACGGCGGCCGGTCCGCGCGCAGCCATCTGCTGTCCCTGGCCCAGCTCTCGGGCATCCCCGCCCGCCGGGTGGACGAGGTGCTCGGCGTGGTCGGGCTCCAGGACGTGGCGAAGCGGCGCTCCAAGGGCTTCTCGCTCGGTATGGGGCAGCGGCTCGGCATCGCGGCGGCGCTGCTCGGCGATCCGCAGGTGCTGCTGTTCGACGAGCCGGTCAACGGCCTCGACCCCGAGGGCATCCTCTGGGTGCGCAACCTGATGAAGGCGCTCGCCGCGGAGGGCCGCACGGTCTTCGTCTCCTCGCACCTGATGAGTGAGATGGCGCTGACCGCGGACCATCTGATCGTGATCGGACGTGGTCAGCTGCTGTCCGACATGAGCGTGAAGGACTTCATCTCGGCCAACTCGGCGGACTTCGCGCGCGTGCGCACCCCTCAGACGGAGCCGCAGCTCCGCGAGAAGCTCGCGGGGGCGCTGTCGGCGGCGGGCGGTCATGTCCTGCCCGAGCAGGACGGTGCCCTGCGGGTGACCGGGCTGGCGCTGCCGCGGATCAGCGACATCGCCCATGACGCGGACGTACGCCTGTGGGAGCTGTCGCCGCACCAGGCCTCGCTGGAGGAGGCGTACATGCGGATGACGCAGGGCGCCGTCGACTACCGCTCGACGACCGACCAGAAGGCCGGCCTCCAGCAGCCGCTGCCGCCCGGCGCCACACCGCCCATGCCGGTCCCCGGCCAGGGCCAGCCCGGCTGGTACGCCCCACCGCCCCCGCAGCACGGCTACGCCCCGCCGCAGCCGGCTCAGCCGTACGGCGGCACGTACGGCCCCGCGGCCACGGCACCGGCACCGGCACCGGCACCGCACGGGGCCAACCCGTACACGCAGACCCCGGCGGGAGCCGCGCCCGTGCCCCCGGCGGGCCCGGCCACGCCCGTGGGGTCCCCGGCACCGCAGGCGGCCCCGGCAGGCGCCCCGGCGCCCTCTTCCGCACCCGCCGTCCCGGCGGCAGCCCTGGCGCCCGCTCCCGCACCCGCCGCCCCGCAGGAGGCGGCGCCCAGCGCTTCCGCCTCCCTCGCGAAGGCGCCCGTCGCTCCTTCCGCCGCCCCGACGACCCAGCCCGAGGACGCCCGATGAGCACCCCGCAGCACCCGGCCCCGCAGGCCGCCGCGCCCGGCTGGCAGGGGGCGCCCGGTCCCTCGTACGCCGTCCCGGGCTACACCTCGCCGATTCCCGTCGTGCGCACGCACCTCGGGCACGCCATCGCGTCCGAGTGGACGAAGATCCGGTCGGTGCGGTCGACGATGTGGACGCTCGGGGTGTTCGTGCTCCTCGTCGTCGGCATCGGGATGACGGTCGCGCTGATCGTCGACGCGAACGCCACCGAGGGCGACCTCGCGGGCGACAGCCCGCTGTCGTTCGGCTTCTTCGGCGTGCTCCTGGGCAGCATGCCGATCATCACGCTCGGCGTGCTCACCACCGCCTCCGAGTACGGCACCGGCATGATCCGCACCACGATGGTCGCCTGCCCCTCGCGCGGCCGGGTCCTCGCGGCGAAGGGCATCGTGTTCTTCGCGATCGCGTTCGTCGTGACCCTGGTCTCCACGGGACTCGTCGCCATGGTGGACGCGGCGCTGTTCACCGAGGCGCGCGAGCCCTCGGCCGGTGAGTGGCTGAAGACCACCGTGGGCGTGTCCCTCTACATCGCGCTGCTGGGGCTGCTGTCCCTGGCCGTCGGCTCGATCATCCGCCACTCGGCGGGCGCCATCACCATCATGATCGGCCTGCTGCTGGCCCCGCTGGTCATCGCGATCTTCATGTTCGCCGAGTCGCTCCAGAAGCTGCGCGAGGCCCTGTTCGAGTACTCGATCCCCAGCCAGCTCGGCGTCTGGTACTCCACCCAGCTCAGCGAGTCCGGCCCGTCCGGCTGGGACCCGCTGTGGATCGCGCTCGGCGTCACCGCCGCCGCGTTCGCCGGTGCCTTCGCCCTGCTGGAGAAGCGGGACGTGTAGCCGGAAGACACTCAGAAGCGAGGCGCGTTACGGGACCGCTGCACCCCCGGGTTGCGGCGGTCCCGCGCGTTCCAGCAGGCCTTGTGCCAGTGTCGGCGGTCGTCGACGCCCGCGTGCTCGGGCCACGCGACGACATGCGGCACCCCGTCCGGGATCATCAGGTCGCAGCCGGGGCACCGGTAGCTCTTGCCCTGCGCGCTCGCGCCGGCCACATGCCGTACGTTCCACTCCTCGCCCTGCCAGCTCACCGAGGACTGCCAGCCGCCGTACCGGCTCGCGCGGTCGTCCTCGGCGCTCCGGCCGGACGAGCCGGACGCGCCGGACGGATCGGCACCCTTGGGTCGGTTGCGACGCGGGGACACGGAACACCTCACAGGGCTATACAGGAAGCAGGGTTCCCGTCCAGCCTACGCGGCGCCGGGACGGGTACCCGGAAGGGACCGATCCCCACAAGTCCCCCTGCCCGACACCCCATTCTGCAGACAATCGGCAAATCTCTCCGCCAGGCCGTGTCCTCGGCACGTGTCAGACGGTTATGCCGGGTGGGGGAGCTCCGTGTCGGAGCCAAGGAAGCAGGAAAGTCCATGCGCGTTGGTAGTTTCGTGTTGGGTGCCCAGTTCCCCGGACAGGGCCAGGGAGAGGCGCTGCACCGCGCGGTCCGCTCCGCCGAGGTCGCCGAGGAAGCGGGCCTCGACTCGGTCTGGCTGGGCGAGCACCACTTCGTGCCGTACGGCACCTGCCCGTCGGCGGTCACCCTCGCCGCGCTGCTGCTGGGCCGTACCCGGCGCATCCGGGTCGGTACGGCGGTGAGCGTCCTGCCCACCGTCCACCCCGTCGCCCTCGGCGAGCAGGCCGCGCTGCTGCATCTGACGAGCGGCGGCCGGTTCTCGCTGGGCGTGGGCCGCGGCGGGCCGTGGATCGATCTGGAGGTCTTCGGATCGGGCCTCGCGGCATACGAGAAGGGGTTCCCGGAATCACTCGATCTGCTGGTGCGCTGGCTGCGCGAGCCCTCCGTGGGAGCCGCGGGCGAACGCTTCCGGTTCCGTGAAGTCCCCGTCGTCCCCCGCCCGTCGGAGGCGCTGACGGACACCGGGGGCCCGGAGGTGATCGTGGCGTGCACCTCACCGGCGAGTGTGCGGCTGGCCGCCGAGCGCGGGCTGCCGATGCTGCTCGGGATGCACGTCGGGGACGAGGAGAAGGCGGAGATGGTCGCCCTGTGGCGGCAGCACGCGCGCGCGGCGGGGCGCTCCGGCGACGAGATCCGGGCCGCGGCCCATGTCTCGGCGGGCGTCTGCCAGCTCGCGGACCGGCGCACGGACGCGGTGGAGACCCTCGTGAAGGCGATGCCGGGCTGGCTGCGGCAGGGCCTCGACGCCCATGTGACGGTGGACGGCCGCCCCCGCTCCATGCGGGACCCGGTGGCGTACACCGAACTGCTCTGCGGGCTGCACCCGGTGGGCACCCCGCGGCTGTGCGCCGACCGTCTCGCGGCGACCTGCGAACGGACCGGCATCTCGCGCTTCGCCCTGCTCGTGGAGGGCTCGGGCGACCTGGCGGCCACGGAGGAGAACGTCCGGCGCCTGGGCGCGGAGGTACTCCCCCACCTTCGCTGAACGGGGCGGGACGGCCGGGAGCTTGCCGCTCCGGTACGGTTCGCACCTCCTGCGTGCGGAGCGGCAAGCAACAGGCTCACACCGATGCCTCAGCAGTCCCGGAATTCCGGCGACTGGTTCAGCACCTGGCTGCGCACCGAGGTGAAGCGGGCGAGCTTCTCGTCGACAGCCGCGTCCAACGGGAACACCGCCACCCGGTGGCAGTTCTGGAAGGCCAGCCGGACACCGAAGTGCCGCTGCAGGGCGCCGCGTATGGCGTCACTCGCGAGCGCGCGCAGCAGCTGCCCGCGCGCCTGCTCGTCCGGCGGGGGCGTCTGGTTGTCGGCGAAGGCTCCGCCGTCCACCTTCAGCTGGGCCACCAGGGAGCTGATCATCTCCCATGCGTAGGGCAGGGAGGTCCGGACGCAGTCGACGAATTCAGCTTCGTCGACCTCGCCTCGCTCGGCCTGTTCGAGTAGGGCCGGTGAGACGTCGAGCGACATGGGTTCTCCTCTCGCACCCCTAAGAGAGCAGGGGTTGCCGGACAGGGCACGGGAGTTCGCCATGCCGAAACACCGCAACGCTGAGTACACGCATCGCGACCTCCCGTTCACTACGGTAGGCAACTGACCGTGACGGCACCAGGAGAATGGGCACATAGGCGGTCCCTATGGGGCACACAATCGGCCAGAGTCGGCCGTAGTCCGAACGATCGTTTTCCAGGGCGAATCGCGTGGGGCGCAAGGTGTCGGATAGCGTTGCCGACCATGCGTCTCGTCATCGCCCGGTGCTCCGTCGACTACGCCGGCCGGCTCACCGCCCATCTCCCCTCCGCCCCCCGTCTCATCCTGGTGAAGGCGGACGGCAGCGTCTCGATCCACGCGGACGACCGGGCCTACAAGCCCCTGAACTGGATGTCACCGCCCTGCACGCTGAAGGAGGACACCGGGGACTCCGAGGGCGTGGCAGGCGTCTGGACCGTCGTCAACAAGGGCGGAGAGAAGCTCATCATCACGATGGAGGAGATCCTCCACGACTCGTCGCACGAACTGGGCGTCGATCCGGGCCTGATCAAGGACGGCGTGGAAGCACACCTCCAGGAACTGCTCGCCGACCGCATCGAGACCCTCGGCGAGGGCTACACCCTCATCCGCCGCGAGTACATGACGGCCATCGGCCCGGTCGACATCCTGTGCCGGGACGCGACGGGGCAGACCGTCGCGGTCGAGATCAAGCGGCGCGGCGAGATCGACGGCGTGGAGCAGCTCACGCGCTATTTGGAGCTGTTGAACCGCGACCCGCATCTCGCCCCGGTCCGCGGCATCTTCGCCGCGCAGGAGATCAAGCCGCAGGCCCGCGTCCTCGCGACGGACCGCGGCATCGGCTGCCAGGTCCTGGACTACGACGCCCTGCGGGGCATCGAGGACGACAAGCTGCGGCTGTTCTGAGAACAGGGTGTACGAGGCCGAGGGCCGGGTTCCTGGTGAGGAACCCGGCCCTCGGTGGTGTCCGGGGGTGTCTCAGATCACCGATCCCGAGGTGCTCGCGCCGGTGTCCTGGGAGGAGCTGGCCGAGCTGATCGGTGCGGAGGAGGCGGTGCCGCTGGCCGACGTCGAGGCGCTGTCGCTGGGCTCGGGGTCCGGGGAGGTGCTGACGGTCGGCGAGGGCGACGAGGAGCTGCCCCCGGTGCTGCTCGACGTCGGGCTCGGCGAGGCCGAGTGCGAGGGCCTCGGGGACTGGTGCGAGGAGCTGCTGCTGGGCGTCGGCGACGACCCGCCGGTGTCCGACCCCGTCGAGCCGGTCTCCGTGGCCGACGCCGATTCCGACGGTGTCGGGTCGTCCGACGTCCCCATCGTCCCGTCCGGGCCCGGGTCCGTGGGCCGGCTGGTCGCCGTGCCCGTGTCGCCGGTGCCGGTGTCGGCGCCCGGGGTTTCGGAGTCCGGGCCGCCGTCGTCGAGGCCGGTGCTGGCAGAGGGGTTGACGCCGCCGCGGTCGGCGGGGTCCCCTGCGTCGTTGTTGGAGGTCGCGCCGAGCGTGACGACCGTACCGAGGACGGCGACGAGGAGCGCGCCCGCGCCGACCGCGACGAGGTTGCGCCTGGCGAGGCCCTTGAGGCCGCTCGGGCGCCGCGCCTGCGGGGCCGGGGCGGGCGGCGGGGTGACCGCGCGGTGGACGACGGTCTGGGCCTCCGGCGGATAGGTCGGCAGCGCGGCCTGGATGCCGCGCGGTGGGGACACGGGCTCCTCGGGGCGGGCGTCGTGCACCTCCTCACCGGCCATGGCGGCGAGGAGGCCCGGCACGTCCCCGGAGGCGTCGGCGACCAGGGCGAGGGCGCGGCGGCCGGCGACGGTGCCGCGCTTGTCGGTGAGGGCGCCGCGCAGCCCGAGGGAGGCCTCGAGTTCGGAGCGGGCCCGGTCGAGGTCCCCGGCGCACAGGGCGAGGACGCCGAGTTCGTGGTGGAAGTAGGCGCGGTCGGCGGACTCCCCGGCGAGCCGGGCCGCCTCGGCGCCCTCGTGCAGGGCGCTCTCCCAGGCGCTCCAGTGCAGTCCCGCGGCGAACGCGGGCGCCGCGGCGCGGGCGAGGCGGACCGAGGTGGCCTCCTCGTCCTCGGCGGGCGGGGTCGTCGAGGGCACCACGAGGGCGAGGGCGGTGAGGACGGCGTCCGCCTCGGCGCAGACCCGTTGGGGCGTGACCGAGGGGTGCCCGGCCCACCAGGCGTAGTGCTGGGCGGCGGCCGCGGCGCGGGCCTCGGTGTCGTCGTCGTACCCGGCGGCCTCCAGCTGGGTCTGGATGCCGGCGGCGAGCCGGTAGCGGACGCCGACCGGGGAGACCAGTCCGCAGGCGACGAGCTCGCCGAGGGCGGCGTCGGCGTGGGTGTCGCCGACCAGGGCGGGCAGATGGGCCTGGTGCGGGACCTCGCCGTCGAGGGCGACGGCGAAGCGCAGGGTGGCGCGGGCGGAGGCGCTGAGCCGGGCGGCGAGCAGCGGGGCGGGCGCGGCGGCCTCGCCGAGGGAGGGCAGGGGTATCTCCTCGGCGTCGCCGGCGCCGGCGTCGACGGGTGCGGAGAGCGGGCGGGCGTCCTCGAACACGCCGAACGCGTCCACGGCGTCCACGTCGGCGCGGAGCTGGTCGCGTTGCCGCAGCAGGGCGCCGGCCTGGACGAAGCGCAGCGGCAGGCCCTCGGACTCGAACCAGAGGTCGCCGGCCCAGTTGGCCTCCTCCTCGGTGAGGGTGCGGCCCACGGCGCGCTCGATGACGTCCACGCCGCCGGCCCGGTCGAGGCCGCTGAGGGCGACCTCCTCTACGGCGGAGTCGGCGGAGGGCAGCGGGGTGTCGGGGGTGGCGCCGAGCAGGAAGGCGCACTCGGGGGTGGCGTCCAGGAGTCCGTCGAGGAGCGCGCCGCCGAAGCCGAGGTCGTCGACGACCACGACCGCGCCGATGTCCCGGACGAGGGTGCGCAGTTC
This sequence comes from Streptomyces sp. NPDC005811, assembly GCF_040630405.1. Lineage (NCBI taxonomy): Bacteria > Bacillati > Actinomycetota > Actinomycetes > Kitasatosporales > Streptomycetaceae > Streptomyces > Streptomyces sp. NPDC005811. The sequence goes on along the minus strand of NZ_JBEXXK010000040.1, from coordinate 55,879 downwards.
CTCGGGGTCGGGGCGGTGCGGGTCGGCGTCGTGGACGGTGTGGAAGAGGTCGTGGAGGAGTTCGGCCGGGGTGCGGCCGTAGCCGGAGAGGCGGACGACGCCGTCGGGGGCGAGGTCCTCGCAGTCCTCGGCGACCAGGTCGAGGAGGCTGGTGCGGCCGGAGCCGGAGGGTCCGGTGAGGCGGACGGAGCGGCCGCGGGCGAGCAGGCGGACGAGCTGTTCGCGTTCGTCCTGGCGGCCGAGCAGGGGCTGTTCGGGCCGGGCGGGTCCGGCCGGGGTGGGCGGCCGGGCGGCGAGCTCGTCGTACTCGGCGCGTTCCTCGGCGGACCGCTTGGCGGGGCGGCCGGGCCGCTCGGTGGGCGGGCAGAGTTCGATCTCGCTGCCGTCCACGGGGTTGACCGTGAGCAGATGCTCGCCGGCGATCACCCGGACCGTGCGGGCGGGTCCGGGGGTGTGCGCGCCGAAGTCGGGCGTGAGGGGGTCCCTGGGCGGGCGGGGGCGCGGCGCGCGGCCGTCGCCCTCGTGACCGTACTCCTCGGGCCCCTGGTTCGTCGGGTCCATGGGTTATAGCCCCCCAAGAGCGTCGTGTGGCGGTAGCCCCTCCCGGCCTCGCTGCACACTGCGCTGTCGCTTCTGGTCCGGTGCCCGCTCGGTAGAGGGCCGAGGGCCGCGGGCAGACGAACCGTAAACCTTCGCACAGTATCTACGACAGTCCGGGGTGCCGCGCGGTCCGAGACGTCACGGTCCGGTGAGGATTGGTGCCCGCCGTACGTTTCGCCGCAGGTGGCCCGGTGTCGTGACCGGTGCGGTCAGACCCGGGGCAGGGACTCCACGCCGATGCCGCCCTCGATGGCGAGGATCCGGTGCAGCCGGGTGGCGACCAGCAGGCGTTGCATCTGCGGGGGTACGCCGCGGAGCACCAGGCGGCGGCCGCAGCGGCCGGCCCGTCGGTGGACGCCCATGATGACGCCGAGTCCGGTGGCGTCCCAGGAGTCCAGTTCGGACAGGTCGAGCACCAGGTCGCCGACGCCGTCGTCCACGGCCGTGTGCAGGGCCGTGCGGGCGTCCGCCGCGCTGCGCACGTCGAGGCGGCCCCCGACGACCAGCTCGACGTGGTCGCCCCTGATGTGCATAGCGCTCCCCTAAGCGTGCGTCTCGTGCTCCGCGGTGTGATGTCCGGTGTTGCATGCTCTGACTGCGCGAAGCGGCCGGAGGTTGCCGTCTGTGAGCGAACCGATACCGAATTCACCCGCAGGGGTGAGGCCCCTGGGGCCTGTGCGGTTTCGGCGCTTGGAGTAAGCCCTGCCCGCTCTCGCCTCGGATGTCACCGGCGTCAACCATCCGGCGCATTCGCCGTATGGCTCACGTATGGCTCTCGGCCGGAGATTAGCGCTCGTGGAGCGCTGTGCGACCGGTTAGTAACGCGTCTCACGTCTCACGGGGTGAGACACCGGTCACGTCGTCAATTCCTGTCCGATTCAAGCCTATTCGCACCGTTTGGATCTTCGTGGAGCGGACGTGACCGAGCGAACGCGGCGGATCCGCGGAGACGGTCTAGATTGGCCGCATGGTCAATCTGACGCGCATCTACACCAGGACCGGGGACCAGGGCACGACCGCCCTCGGCGACATGAGCCGGGTCGCCAAGACCGACCTGCGGATCGCGGCCTACGCCGACGCCAACGAGGCGAACGCGGCCATCGGCACCGCGATCGCGCTGGGCGGTCTGGAGGAGGAGATCGTCACGGTCCTCACCCGGGTCCAGAACGACCTGTTCGACGTGGGCGCGGACCTGTCGACGCCGGTGGTGGAGAACCCGCAGTTCCCGCCGCTGCGGGTGGAGCAGTTCTACGTCGACCGGCTGGAGGCGGACTGCGACCTCTTCAACGAGCGGCTGGACAAGCTCCGCTCCTTCATCCTGCCCGGCGGCACCCCGGGCGCCGCCCTGCTCCACCAGGCCTGCACGGTCGTACGCCGCGCGGAACGCTCGACGTGGGCCGCCCTGGAGACCCACGCCGAGACGATGAACCCGCTCACCGCGACCTACCTCAACCGCCTCTCAGACCTCCTCTTCATCCTCGCGCGCACGGCCAACAAGGACGTCGGGGACGTGCTCTGGGTACCGGGCGGGGAGCGCTGACGCGGGCGTCCCCCTCGGCTTCTTCGGCCAGATCGCGTAGGTCAGGGCGATCAGGCCGTGGATGCCGGCGGCCCTGAGCGTCACCCACTGGAAGGACCGCAGGGACGTGACGTCCCCGGCGTCGCCGACGTACCACACGGCGGCCTGGAGCAGAGCGCAGGCGACCGCCGCCGCCAGCACCGTCCGCAGCCACAGCCGGCCCTCGTGGCGGGCCCGGGCCATGCCGTACCGGGGTGGCTTCGGCGGGGGCGGGCCCCCGGCCAGGCGGTGCGCGGCGTGGCCGTCGAGCCGGCGGATCGTGTAATGGCCGTAGCCGACGGTGTAGCCGAGGTAGAGGGCCGCCAGGCCGTGTTCCCAGCCGGGCTCGGCCCCGTTCCTCAGGTCGATCGCGGTCACGGTGAACAGGACCAGCTCCAGCACCGGCTCGCACAGCAGCAGCACCACACCCGTGCGCCGCCACCCCAGCAGGTAGCGGGCGCCCAGCCCGAGGGCCAGCAGCACCCAGAAAGCCACCTCGCACGCGACGATCAGTCCGACGACCACGGCTCGCTCCTTTCGCTCACCCTTCCAGGCTCACGGCCCGATCGGCGGCGGGCGTCGTCGGCGGTGACGAACCCGCCGTACATCGAAAGATGCAGTCGAGGACCCTTCCCGGGCAGCAGGCGGGCGGGGTGCGGGGCGTGTTGGATGGAGGGCATGGCCGTACGACGTCCGTCCCGCCCCCACCGCTTCGACGTGTACGTCGCGGTCGGCGGGCTGCTCGGCGGGCTGCTGCTGATGGCCCTCGGCCTGAGCACCCGGCCGGCCACCGAGCCGAACGCGCTCCTCGACGGCGCCTGGCCGGTCCTGGTGCCGCTCGTGGTGATGTCCGGCTGCGAGCTGCTGCGCAGGACCGCGCCACGTGCCGCCCTGCCGACCGGCACGGCCGCGCTGGCCCTGGACACGGTCACCCAGGGCAGTCTGGCCACGATCCTGATGTTCACCGACCTGGTGTACACGGCCGTCGTGTACGGCCCGCCCGCCTCGGCCCGCCGCATCCCCTGGATCACCGGGCTGCTCACGGTGGCCGGCACGGTGGTGCCGTTCGCGGTGTGGCGGCGGCCCGAGGCGCTGCTGATCGGGGTGGTGATCGGCGCGGTGGCGTTCGGTCCCGCCGCCACCGGCTGGATCGTGCGCGACCACCGCGACGCCGCCGACGCGGCCCGGCTGCGCGCCGAACAGACCGCGCTGCTGGCCGAGTTCGACCGTAGCCAGGCGGTCCTCGCCGAACGGGCGCGGATGGCAAGGGAGTTGCACGACATGGTCGCCAACCATCTGTCGGCGATCGCCATCCACTCCACGGCCGCGCTGTCGATCGACGACCCGGAGACCTCCCGGCAGGCGCTGACCGTCATCCGGGAGAACAGCGTCGACGGACTCACCGAGATGCGGCGGCTGATCGGCATCCTGCGCGACGGCGGCGAGGAGCGGGGGCCCGCCGCCACCCCCACACTGGACGGCCTGGCCGCCCTGGTCGAGGGCGCCCGCGCCAACGGCCTCGACGTCACCCTGGACTCCGATCCCGGCCGGGTCCCGGCACCCGTGGAGCTCGCCGCCTTCCGGATCGTCCAGGAGTCGCTGACGAACGCCCTGAAGCACGCCTGTCCGGGCCGGGTGACCGTGTCCCTCGGCCGCCGGGACGGACTGCTCGACGTCCGGGTGAGCAGCCCGTACGGCGACCGGGACGGCGGTCCGCGCGCCCCCGGCTCGGGGGCCGGTCTCGTCGGGATGGGAGAGCGGGCGGCGCTGCTGGGCGGCACGTTCGCGGCCGGGCCCGAGGGCGCCCTGTGGACCGTACGCGCCACGCTTCCCCTCACCGAAGGAGCCCCGCAGTGATCCGTGTACTCGTCGCCGAGGACCAGTCCGCCGTCCGCGCGGGGCTCGTCCTCATCCTGCGCAGCGCGCCCGACATCGAGGTGGTCGCGGAGGCGGCGGACGGGGAGCGGGCGGTGGCGCTGGCGCGGGAGCTGCGGCCGGACGTGGTGCTGATGGATGTGCAGATGCCGCTCCTGGACGGGGTGGCGGCGACCCGTCAGGTGGTCGGGGAGGACCTGGCCGATGTCCTGGTGCTGACCACCTTCGACCTCGACGAGTATGTGTTCGGGGCGCTCAGGGCGGGGGCGGCCGGGTTTCTGCTGAAGAACACGGAGGCGCGGGATCTGCTGGCGGCGGTCCGTACGGTGGCCGGCGGCGAGGGGCTGATCGCGCCCGCGGTGACCCGTCGGCTGATCGCCGAGTTCGCGGCCGTACCGGCGCGGCGGCCGACGGCCGACCCCGCCGTCCTCGACACCCTCACCCGGCGCGAGCGCGAGGTGCTGGCCTGCCTCGGGGAAGGCCTGTCGAACGCGGGGATCGCCGAGCGGCTCGACATGGCGGAGGCCACGGTCAAGACGCACGTCAGCCGTCTGCTGGGGAAGCTGGAGCTGCGCAGCCGGGTCCAAGCAGCCGTACTGGCACAGGAGTTGGGGATCTGACGGCACATCCGGCAGCCGTATACAAGCGTGGTCCAGACCTCTTGACCCGTGGTCCAGACCTTTCTATTCTCGCGGCACTGTGGGCGTGAAGGCTCAGTCACGCCCCCCAACTCCCCCTAGGAGGCGCAGCATGCGCTTCGGACACAGAGCCGCCGCAGGGTTCGCGACCCTGTTGCTGCCGTTGGCCGGGCTGGTCGGTCTCGCGAGCCCCGCCCAGGCCGCCGGCACGGCGACGGCCACCTACGCCAAGACCCAGGACTGGGGCACCGGCTTCGAGGGCAAGTGGACGGTGAAGAACACCGGCACCACCTCCCTCAGTTCCTGGACCGTGGAGTGGGACTTCCCCTCCGGTACGTCCGTCACCTCCGCCTGGGACGCCGACGTCACCTCCTCCGGCACCCACTGGACCGCCAAGAACAAGTCCTACAACGGCACCCTGGCCCCCGGCGCCTCGGTCTCCTTCGGCTTCAACGGCGCGGGCTCCGGCTCCCCGTCCAACTGTAAGCTCAACAACGACAGTTGTGACGGCACGACGGTCCCCGGCGACGCGGCCCCCTCGGCGCCCGGCACCCCCACCGCCTCCGGCGTCACGGACACCTCGGTGAAGCTGGCCTGGTCCGCCGCCACCGACGACAAGGGCGTCAAGAACTACGACGTCCTGCGCGACGGCACCAAGGTCGCCACGGTGACGACCACGTCATACACCGACACGGGTCTCACCGCCGGCACCGACCACTCCTACACCGTCCAGGCCCGCGACACCGCCGACCAGACCGGACCGGTCAGCGGCGCGGTCGCCGTGCACACCACGGGCGGCACCAACCCTCCCCCGACCACCGGCTCCAAGGTCAAGCTCGGCTACTTCACCGAGTGGGGCATCTACGGCCGCAACTACAACGTCAAGAACCTGGTGACCTCCGGCTCCGCCGCGAAGATCACCCACATCAACTACGCCTTCGGCAACGTCACCAACGGACAGTGCGCGATCGGTGACTCCTACGCCGACTACGACAAGGCCTTCACCGCCGACCAGTCCGTCAGCGGCACCGCCGACACCTGGGACCAGCCGCTGCGCGGCAACTTCAACCAGCTGCGGCAGCTGAAGGCGAAGTACCCGAACATCAAGGTGCTGTGGTCCTTCGGCGGCTGGACCTGGTCCGGCGGCTTCGCCCAGGCGGCGGCCAACCCCACCGCCTTCGCCCAGTCCTGCTACAACCTGGTCGAGGACCCCCGCTGGGCCGACGTCTTCGACGGCATCGACATCGACTGGGAGTACCCGAACGCCTGCGGTCTGTCCTGCGACAGCAGCGGGGCGGCGGCCTTCAAGAACCTGATGTCCGCGCTGCGCGCCAAGTTCGGCGCGAACTACCTGGTCACCGCGGCCACCACGGCCGACGGCTCCTCCGGCGGCAAGATCGACGCCGCCGACTACGCGGGCGCGGCAAGCTACGTCGACTGGTACAACGTGATGACGTACGACTTCTTCGGCGCCTGGGCCGCCCAGGGCCCGACCGCCCCGCACTCCCCGCTCACCTCGTACAGCGGCATCCCGACGGCCGGGTTCACCACGGCCGACGCGATGGCCAAGTTCAAGGCGAAGGGCGTCCCCGCGAGCAAGCTGCTCATCGGCATCGGCTTCTACGGCCGCGGCTGGACCGGGGTCACCCAGGACGCCCCGGGCGGCACCGCCACGGGCGCCGCGGCGGGCACCTACGAGCAGGGCATCGAGGACTACAAGGTCCTCAAGACGTCCTGTCCGGCCACCGGCACGATCGCCGGCACGGCCTACGCGCACTGCGGCAGCAACTGGTGGTCCTACGACACCCCGGCCACCATCGCCGGGAAGATGACCTGGGCCAAGAACCAGGGCCTCGGCGGCGCGTTCTTCTGGGAGTTCAGCGGGGACACCGGCAACGGGGAACTGGTGAGCGCCATCAGCAACAACCTGTAAGGGCGACCACCTGTAGGAGCGACTAGGCGACGTTGACGCGCTGACCGGGCGGGGCTGCCTCCAGCCACGCGAGGAAACCGGTCAGCGCGTCCTCGCTCATCGCCAGTTCCAGGCGGACGCCCTGGTGGGAGCAGGCGAGGATCACCGCGTCGGACAGCAGCGCCAGCTCCTCCTCGCCCTCGGGGAGCCGGCGGCCGGCCACCTCGATGGAGGCGCGCTCCAGGACCCGGCGGGGGCGATAGGCGTACGAGAAGACGCGGTACCACTCGATGCGGTCGCCGTTGTAGCGGGCGACGCCGTAGCTCCAGCCTTTTCCGCTCGCGTCCGGTTTCTCGGGGACGTCCCAGCGCAGGGAACAGTCGAAGGTGCCCCCGGAACGCTGGATGAGCCTGCGGCGCAGACCGAAGACGAACAGCCCCAGCACCACCAGGGCCACGACGATTCCGCACACAGTCAGAGCGAGGACCATCGACACCGACCTCCTCGTCTCCTAGGTACCGAAAATAGGTAACGGAACGGAAAAAACATCCATATCTGCCTCAGCCGCGGTCGGCTCCGGATTGCTCCGGTGCCGACCGCGGCTGAGTGACGTCATACAGCTCCGCGCCGGGTTGTCAGCGCGAGGCCGCCGCACGCAGTCGTACGTCCGCACGGCGTTCGGCGGCGGCGTCGCCCTCCGCCTTCGCGCGCTCGAGCTCGCGCTCCTCGCGCTGGACGTCGATCTCGTCCGACAGCTCGGCGGTCTCGGCCAGCAGCGACAGCTTGTTGTCCGCGAACGAGATGAAACCGCCGTGCACCGCGGCGACGACCGTCCCGCCCTCACTCGTACGGATGGTCACCGGGCCCGACTCCAGCACACCGAGCAGCGGCTGGTGACCGGGCATGACGCCGATGTCGCCGGACGTGGTGCGCGCGACGACCAGGGTGGCCTCGCCGGACCAGACCTCTCGGTCGGCCGCGACCAGCGCGACGTGCAGCTCAGCAGCCAAGGTGGCTCCTCGGGTCACCACCCGGCGAATGTGCCGGGTGTTGGTTACTAAGTCTAGTGGGCGTGGATGAGGGGGCGGGACGCGCCCGCCCCCTCACACGTTCTCGGGCAGTCCGAGATCAGGAGACGCCCAGCTCCTTGGCGTTGGCCTTGAGGTCCTCGATGCCACCGCAGAGGAAGAACGCCTGCTCCGGGAAGTGGTCGTACTCACCGTCGATGATCGCGTTGAACGCGGTGATCGACTCGTCCAGCGGCACGTCCGACCCGTCGACGCCGGTGAACTGCTTGGCGACGTGGGTGTTCTGGGACAGGAAGCGCTCCACACGACGGGCGCGGTGGACGGTGAGCTTGTCCTCCTCGCCGAGCTCGTCGATACCGAGGATCGCGATGATGTCCTGGAGGTCCTTGTACTTCTGCAGGACCGTCTTGACGCGCATCGCGGTGTTGTAGTGGTCCGCCGCGATGTAGCGGGGGTCCAGGATGCGGGACGTGGAGTCCAGCGGGTCCACGGCCGGGTAGATGCCCTTCTCCGAGATCGGACGGGAGAGCACCGTCGTCGCGTCGAGGTGGGCGAAGGTGGTGGCCGGGGCCGGGTCGGTCAGGTCGTCCGCGGGGACGTAGATCGCCTGCATCGAGGTGATCGAGTGACCACGGGTCGAGGTGATGCGCTCCTGGAGGAGACCCATCTCGTCGGCCAGGTTCGGCTGGTAGCCCACCGCGGAGGGCATACGGCCGAGCAGGGTCGACACCTCGGAACCGGCCTGCGTGAAGCGGAAGATGTTGTCGATGAAGAACAGCACGTCCTGCTTCTGCACATCGCGGAAGTACTCCGCCATGGTCAGACCCGCGAGGGCCACGCGCAGACGGGTGCCCGGGGGCTCGTCCATCTGGCCGAAGACCAGCGCGGTCTTGTCGATGACGCCCGAGTCGGCCATCTCCTCGATGAGGTCGTTGCCCTCACGGGTGCGCTCACCGACACCGGCGAACACGGAGACACCGTCGTGGTTGTTGGCGACGCGGTAGATCATCTCCTGGATGAGCACCGTCTTGCCGACGCCGGCACCACCGAACAGACCGATCTTTCCACCCTTGACGTACGGGGTGAGAAGGTCGATGACCTTGACGCCGGTCTCGAACATCTCGGTCTTCGACTCGAGCTCGTCGAAGTTCGGGGCCTTGCGGTGGATGGACCAGCGCTCGCCCTCGTACTTCTCGTCGACGTTCAGCACCTCACCGAGGGTGTTGAACACCTTGCCCTTGGTGAAGTCGCCGACCGGGACGGTGATGCCCGTGCCGGTGTCGGTGACCGGGGCCTGGCGGACCAGACCGTCGGTGGGCTGCATCGAGATCGTGCGGACCAGGCCGTCACCCAGGTGCTGGGCGACCTCGAGGGTCAGCGTCTTCTTCTCGCCCTCGTTCGCCGGGTCGGAGACCTCGACGTGAAGGGCGTTGTAGATCTCCGGCATGGCGTCGACGGGGAATTCCACGTCGACGACCGGGCCGATGACCCGGGCGACGCGGCCCGTGGCAACGGCCGTCTCAACTGTCGTCGTCATTACCTGTCACTCCCCGCGGTCGCGTCGGCCAGGGCTGCGGAGCCACCGACGATCTCGCTGATTTCCTGGGTGATTTCGGCCTGGCGGGCCGCGTTGGCAAGGCGGGAGAGCGTCTCGATGAGCTCGCCCGCGTTGTCGGTCGCCGACTTCATCGCGCGCCGCGTCGCGGCGTGCTTCGAGGCTGCCGACTGGAGGAGAGCGTTGTAGACGCGGCTCTCCACGTAGCGCGGCAGAAGGGCGTCGAGGACGTCCTCCGCCGAGGGCTCGAAGTCGTAGAGCGGCAGGATCTCGCCCGCCGGCTTCGCCTCCTTGGCGACCTCGTCGAGGCTGAGCGGCAGCAGACGGTCGTCCAGCGCCGTCTGCGTCATCATCGACACGAACTCGGTGAACACGATGTGGATCTCGTCCACACCGCCGTCCGCCGTGTCCTTCTCGATGGCCTCGATGAGGGGGGCCGCGACCGTCTTGGCGTCCGCGTACGTCGGCTCGTCCGTGAAGCCCGACCACGACGCCGCGACCGTGCGCTCGCGGAAGTTGTAGTGCGCGAGACCACGCCGGCCGACGATGTACGTGTCGACCTGCTTGCCCTCGGCCTCGAGGCGCGCCGTCAGCTGCTCCGCGGCCTTGATGGCGTTGGAGTTGAAGGCGCCGGCGAGACCACGGTCGCTCGTCAGGAGCAGCACCGCGGACCGCACGACCGTCTCGGCCTGCGTGGTGAGCGGGTGCTTCGTGTTCGAGCCGGTGCCCACCGCCGTGACCGCGCGGGTGAGCTCGGTCGCGTACGGCGTGGAGGCCGCCACCTTGCGCTGCGCCTTGACGACGCGCGAGGCGGCGATCATCTCCATCGCCTTGGTGATCTTCTTGGTCGCGGTGACGGATCGGATGCGACGCTTGTAGACCCGGAGCTGAGCTCCCATGAGTCAGGTCCCTTCCTTACGTCACTTGGCCGCGGCCGGGGCGTCCTCGCCGAGAAGCTTGCCGTCCGAGGTCTCGAACTGCTTCTTGAAGTCGGCGATGGCGTCGGCAACAGCGGTGAGGGTGTCGTCCGACATCTTGCCGCCCTCCTTGATGGAGGTCATGAGGCCCTGCTCCGAGCGGTGCAGGTACTCCAGGAGCTCCTTCTCGAAGCGGCGGACGTCGGCGACCGGGACGTCGTCCATCTTGCCGGTGGTACCGGCCCACACGGAGACGACCTGGTCCTCGGTCGACATCGGCTGGTACTGAGCCTGCTTGAGCAGCTCGACCAGACGCTGACCACGCTCCAGCTGGGACTTCGACGCGGCGTCCAGGTCGGAACCGAAGGCGGCGAACGCCTCCAGCTCGCGGTACTGGGCGAGGTCGAGGCGGAGGCGGCCGGAGACCTGCTTCATCGCCTTGTGCTGCGCGGAACCACCGACTCGGGAGACGGAGATACCGACGTTCAGCGCGGGGCGCTGACCGGCGTTGAACAGGTCCGACTCCAGGAAGCACTGGCCGTCGGTGATGGAGATGACGTTGGTCGGGATGAACGCCGAGACGTCGTTGGCCTTGGTCTCGACGATCGGCAGACCGGTCATCGAGCCCTTGCCCAGCTCGTCGGAGAGCTTCGCGCAGCGCTCCAGCAGACGGGAGTGCAGGTAGAAGACGTCACCGGGGTAGGCCTCGCGGCCCGGCGGGCGGCGCAGCAGCAGCGACACGGCGCGGTAGGCGTCGGCCTGCTTCGACAGGTCGTCGAAGATGATCAGGACGTGCTTGCCCTCGTACATCCACTGCTGGCCGATGGCCGAGCCGGTGTACGGCGCCAGGTACTTGAAGCCGGCCGGGTCGGACGCCGGGGCGGCGACGATGGTCGTGTACTCCAGCGCGCCGGCCTCCTGGAGGGCGCCACGCACGGAGGCGATGGTCGAGCCCTTCTGGCCGATGGCGACGTAGACGCAGCGGACCTGCTTGTTCACGTCACCGGAGCGCCAGTTGTCGCGCTGGTTGATGATCGTGTCGACGGCCAGGGCGGTCTTGCCGGTCTGGCGGTCGCCGATGATCAGCTGGCGCTGGCCACGGCCGATCGGGGTCATCGCGTCGACGGCCTTGTAGCCGGTCTCCATCGGCTCGTGCACCGACTTACGGGCCATGACGCCGGGAGCCTGAAGCTCCAGGGCGCGGCGGCCGGACGTCTCGATCTCGCCGAGGCCGTCGATCGGGTTGCCGAGCGGGTCGACGACGCGGCCGAGGTAGCCCTCGCCCACCGCGACGGAGAGGACCTCGCCGGTACGGGTGACCGGCTGCCCCTCCTCGATGCCGCTGAACTCGCCGAGGACGACGGCACCGATCTCACGCTCTTCGAGGTTGAGCGCGAGGCCGAGGGTGCCGTCCTCGAACTTCAGCAGTTCGTTGGCCATGGCCGAGGGGAGACCCTCGACCTTCGCGATGCCGTCGCCGGCAAGGGTGACCGTACCGACCTCCTCGCGCGAGGCCGCGTCCGGCTTGTACGACTGGACGAAGTTCTCCAGCGCGTCCCGGATCTCCTCCGGCCGGATCGTGAGCTCCGCCATCTGGGTTCCCTGCTCTCCTTGTTGGGCCCGAAGTTTCACTTTGGGGGGATGCCTAAACTCCCGGACTCCCCCCTGAAAGAGGTGAATCCTCTGCACGGCCCAACCAGGGCCGCTTGCGTACGTACTGCTGCGTTGTTGCGGTGCTGCTAGCTCGCCATGCGGCGGGCGGCGTCCTCGATGCGGTCCGCGAGGGAGCCGTTGATCACCTCGTCACCGACCTGCACCCGGATCCCGCCGACGACGTCGGGGTCCACGTCGAGGTTGAGGTGCATCTGGCGCCCGTAGAGCTTCGCGAGGGCGGCGCCGAGGCGTCGCTTCTGCGGGTCGCTCAGCGGCACGGCCGACGTGACGACGGCCACGACACGATCGCGGCGCTCGGCGGCGAGCTTGGACAGGGACTCGAGTCCCGCTTCCAGGCTACGTCCCCGCGGAGCGGTCACAAGGCGCGTCACCAGTCGAACGGTGGCCGCGTCGGCACGGCTGCCGAGCAGGCTGCGCAGCAGCTCGCCCTTGGCCGAGGCGGTGGCCTTCCGGTCGGTCAGCGCGGCGCGCAGCTCGGTGTTGGAGGAGACGATCCGCCCGAAGCGGAACAGCTCGTCCTCGACGTCGTCGAGCGCGCCGGTCTTCTGCGCGGCGGTGAGGTCGGCGATGTTCGCCAGCTCCTCCAGGGCGTCCACCAGGTCGCGCGACTGCGACCAGCGGGACCGCACCAGGCCGGCCACCAGGTCGGCGGTGGTGCCGCTGACCTGGGAGCCGAGCAGGCGCTGGGCCAGCTCGGCCTTGGCCTCTGCGGCCTGCGCCGGGTCGGTGAGGACCCGACGCAGCGACACCTCGCGGTCGAGCAGCGCGGTGACGGCCGCCAGCTCGTCGGCGAGCCGCGCCGCGTCCACGGACGTGGAGTCCGTCAGCGCGTCGAGACGCTCACGTGCGGCTGCCAGGGCCTCGCGGCTCGCTCCGTTCATCGCGACGCCTCGGCCTTCTCCTCAAGCTCGTCGAGGAAGCGGTCGATGACGCGGCTCTGGCGGGCGTGGTCCTCGAGGGACTCGCCGACGAGCTTGCCGGCCAGTTCGGTGGCGAGCTTGCCGACGTCCTGACGCAGCGCGGACGCGGCGGCCTTGCGGTCGGCCTCGATCTGGGTGTGACCGGCGGCGATGATCTCCTCGCGCTGCCGCTGGCCTTCCGCGCGCATCTCCGCGATGAGCGTGGCGCCCTGCTCCTGAGCCTCCTGGCGCAGGCGCGCGGCCTCGTGGCGGGCCTCGGCGAGCTGAGCCTTGTACTGCTCGAGCACGCTCTGGGCCTCGGTCTGAGCGGCCTCGGCCTTCTCGATACCGCCCTCGATCTGCTCGCGACGCTCTTCCAGAACCTTGTTGATGTTCGGGAGGAGCTTCTTGGCGAGGAAGCCGAAGACGATGACGAAGGCGATCAGGCCGATCACGAGCTCCGGAATCGGCGGGATGAGCGGGTTTTCCGCTTCCTCAGCCGCCAGCTGAACCAGGGGGCTCATATCAGTGCCTTTCGTCGAAAGGGGCGGTCCGACGGATCAGGAGGTCGGGTAGACGAACGGCATGACCAGACCGATGAGGGCGAGCGCCTCACAGAAGGCGAAGCCGAGGATCTGGTTGGCGCGGATCAGACCGGCAGCCTCGGGCTGACGGGCGAGCGCCTGGGTGCCGTTACCGAAGATGATGCCGACGCCGACGCCCGGGCCGATCGCCGCGAGGCCGTAGCCGATCGAGCCGAGGTTGCCCTTGATCTCGACGCCGGCTGCAAGGGTCTGGAGAGCGGACATGCCGGTTCTTCCTTCTCTTTCAAGGACCGGTGGGGGTTGGCCACCGGATGTCTATGGGGGGTCGGGCTGGCTCAGTGGTGCTCGGCGAGCGCGCCCTGGATGAAGGTGCAGGTCAGCAGGACGAAGACGTACGCCTGCACGGCCTGGATGAACAGCTCGAAGGCCGTCATGACGATGACCATCACGAACGAGACGCCGGAGTAGGCGATGCCGATGCCGTTGAGCATGTACCAGCTGGCGATCGTGAAGAGCAGCAGCAGCGTGTGACCGGCGAACATGTTCGCGAAGAGTCGGACGGCATGGGTGAACGGCCGCACGATGAGGTTCGAGAGGAGTTCGAGGAACATGACCATCGGCAGGACCGCGCCGAGGGACTTGTCGTAACCGCTGAAGTTCTTCCAGGCGCCGACGAAGCCGTGGCGCTTGAAGGTCAGGGAGACCCACAGGATGTAGACGATGCCGGCGAGGGCCGCGGGGTACGAGATGATCGCGGTGACCGGGAACTGGGCGATCGGGATGATCGACCAGAGGTTCATCATCCAGACGAAGAAGAACAGCGAGACGACCAGCGGTACGTACTTCTCGCCCTCCTTCTTTCCGATCGTCTCGTAGACGACGCCGCGGCGGACGAAGTCGTAGCCGGCCTCGGCGACCATCTGGAGCTTGCCGGGGACGACCTTCGGGCGGGCGAAGGCGGCCCAGAAGAAGCCGACGATGATGATCGAGCCCAGCAGGGCCAGCAGCATCGTCTTGTTGAAGTACGAGTTGCCGTCCGCATCGCCGAAGAGCGGCTCGAACAGGAACGAGTGCAGGCCCGGAGCCGGGAAGCCACAACCGTCGAACAGGTGGCAGTCGGTCTCGAAAGCGAGCACCTGCGTCGGGTCAGCACTCACCGCGGGCTCCTTCGTCGTGGCGCATAGGTACGGCAACCTCGTTGTGTCGGCGCGGCGTACGGCCGCGTTTCGGCACGGGACTGGTGTTTCGGATGTGAGGGCGGCTGTGGGGCATCTCGCCTCGCGCTTGAGCAGGCGTCAGCTGGGATGCCCGCGCCCGCGATGCCGCAGTTGGCACCGGACGATAGCAGGAGATCTCAGACGTCTTTATCCCGGCCCTACCCCTCACGACGAGTGCCCCGATTTTTCGGGCTTGGCGCCCGAATCGGGTTCGACGTAAAGGATCTTGGCCTTCATGTGCGCACGGGTCTGCGCGGCGATCCAGGCGATCGTGGCGACGACGAGCGTGATGGCGAAGGCGCGGGGGTTGAACAGCGTCGTGTTCTTGAACGCAGCCATGAAGATGAACAGCAGCAGGATCTGCGCCGCGTAGAGCATCAGGCCCATCATCTGGAACAGCTGCGGAAGTGATTTGGCGGTGCGCTGCAGGACGTAGAGGCCGATTCCCATGAACGCGATCACGATGACCGTGCCGACGACGGCGCCGATGGCCCCCTTACCGCCCGCGACCACGCCGCTGACGACGGCTGCGATCGCGCCGGCGGCAGCTGTGGGCACGGCGGCCTGGGCCAGGATCCGGACGTCGTTGGACGGCATGGCGGCAACTCCGCTTTCAATGGGGGCAGGGTGTCGTCATGGACGAGCGTAGTCCCGGTTCGAGGGGCGAAAGACCTCACGCCTACCTCGCGCCAAGGGGCCGTCGCACTACGGTCCTTCGGCTGTGTTCGGGGTTCTCGTGAACCGTATCACAAACTATTTGATGAGGTCTTTACCTGGATGGTGTGCCCGCTGTCACACATGAGAGTGACAGTGCGCGTCTGTGCAAGAACAGCGCCGAGTTGTCTGATATTGGGGAGCTTTGCCCCCGCCCGCTTCCCCCACGACTTGGCAATGCTCTAGTCAGATTCTTACCTTGCCGACCGTGAACGGGAGCCCACCGCGGTCGCTCCGTTGACCCCGGAGACCCCGACCGCCACGGGCGTACGCGGCTGCGGCTCGGCCCCCTCGGCGGCGGCCAGCGCGGCCTCCGCGGCCAGTTCGGCGGACCGGCGGCGGCGGTAGCGCGGCGGCACGAAGGCCTCCGCCCAGCGCGGCGCACGCGGGGTGAAACGCGGCAGCAGGAGCAGCACCAGACCGAGCGCGCTGAGGAACACCACCCCGAGGACGATCCACATGGACGCCGCGTTGACGGAGTAGGCGAGCGCGCCGAACGCGATCAGCCCCGACCAGAAGTACATGATCAGCACCGCCCGGCTGTGCGAGTGGCCGATCTCCAGCAGCCGGTGGTGCAGATGCCCGCGGTCCGCGGCGAACGGCGACTGACCGCGCCAGGTGCGGCGCACGATCGCCAGGATCAGGTCGGCGGCCGGGATGGCGATGATCGTCAGCGGCATCAGCAGCGGGATGTAGACCGGCACCATCTGGTGCACGGTGGAGCGCTCGGAGCCGCCGAAGAGGTTGTCCGGGTCGACGTTGCCGGTGACGGAGATCGCGCCCGCCGCCAGCACCAGGCCGATCAGCATCGAGCCCGAGTCGCCCATGAAGATCCGCGCGGGGTGCATGTTGTGCGGCAGGAAGCCCAGGCACATGCCCATCAGGATGGCCGCGAACAGGGTCGCGGGGGCGGCGGCCTCGATGCCGTACGAGTACCAGATGCGGTACGTGTACATGAAGAACGCGGCGGCGGCGATGCACACCATGCCGGCCGCGAGACCGTCGAGGCCGTCCACGAAGTTCACGGCGTTGATGGTGATGACCACCAGCGCCACCGTCAGCAGGGTGCCCTGCCACTGGGTCAGCGCGACCGTGCCGACCGTCGGGATCGGCAGCCACAGGATCGTCAGACCCTGCATGACCATCACGCCCGCGGCGATCATCTGGCCGCCCAGCTTCAGCAGCGCGTCGATCTCGAACTTGTCGTCCAGGACGCCGATCAGCCAGATCAGCGCGGCCCCCGAGAGCAGGGCGCGCGGCTCGTTCGACTTCTCGAAGACCCCGTTGAGGTTGGTGAGGTGGTCCGCGACCAGCAGCCCCGCGCACAGCCCGAAGAACATGGCGATCCCGCCGAGCCGCGGAGTGGGTTCCCGGTGCACGTCACGGGCCCTGATCTCCGGCATCGCGCCTGCCACGATCGCGAACTTCCGTACCGGCCCGGTCAGCAGATACGTCACCGCGGCCGTGATGCAGAGCGTCAGCAGGTATTCACGCACAGGCTTCCCCACAGGTCTCGCTGGCCATCTCAGCCCCACACCCTAGCGATCGACGCACACACGGCGCATATGTGTGGGGACTGCCGGGTAGCGACGATGGTTGCACGTGTGGCTGTGTGCGTGGGTGCACGGGGGCGTTTTGTGACAGCGCGCGTACCCCGTTTCCCCGCCGGTACGCATGAAGTTGGCCGGTTCCGTGTCCCTCAGCCGGGATACGGCGGGAACGCCGCGGCCAGTTCCCGTACCTCATCGCGGGCCCGCTTGGCCTCGACCCGGCCGCGCAGCACGCCGCCGATCAGCGCCCCGACCCCGGCCATCTCCTCCTCCCGCATGCCCTGCGTGGTCACCGCGGCCGTACCGAGCCGCAGGCCGCGCACCTCGGCGTGGGGCAGCGCACAGCAGTCCAGGACGATCCCGGCGGCCGCGAGCAGTCCGCGCGCGGAACGCCCGTCGACGCCCAGGGGCGCCGGGTCGGCGGTGATGAGGTGGGTGTCGGTGCCGCCGGTCGTCACGGCCAGCCCCTCCTGCGCGAGCCGGGCCGCGAGCACCCGTGCGTTGGCGACGACCTGATGGGCGTACGTCGCGAACGCCTCCGTCGACGCCTCGCCGAACGCGACCGCCTTCGCGGCGATCGTGTGCATCTGCGCGCCGGCCTGGGTGAACGGGAAAACCGCCCGGTCGACCCGCTCCGCCAGTTCGCTCCCGCACAGCAGCATCCCGCCGCGCGGGCCCCGCAGCACCTTGTGCGTGGTGGCGCAGACGATGTCGGCGTACGGCACGGGAGAGGGCGCCGCTCCCCCGGCGACCAGGCCGATGGGGTGGGCGGCGTCGGCGATCAGATAGGCGCCCACCTCGTCGGCCACGGCCCGGAAGAAGGCGTGGTCGACATGGCGCGGGTAGGAGATCGACCCGCACACGATCGCCTTGGGCCGGTGGCTGCGGGCCAGCGTCCGCACCTGCTCGTGGTCGATCAGCCCGGTCTCCGCGTCCACCCCGTACGGGACGAAGTCGAACCAGCGCCCGGAGAAGTTCGAGGGCGAGCCGTGGGTGAGATGACCGCCGTAGGTCAGCCCCAGGGCGAGCACGGTGTCCCCGGGCCGCAGCAGGGCCGCGTAGGCGGCCAGCACGGCCGACGACCCGGAATGGGACTGCACATTGGCGTGCTCGGCCCCGAACAGCCGCTTCGCCCGCTCCACCGCGAGCCGCTCCGCGACGTCGACGATCTCGCAGCCCCCGTGGTGGCGGGCGCCCGGATAGCCCTCGGCGTACTTGTTGGCGAGCGGCGAGCCCAGCGCGGCCAGTACGGCCGGGGAGCAGAAGTTCTCGGCGGCGATCAGCTGGAGCGTCGACGCCTGCCGCGTCGCCTCACCGAGCAGGACCTCGGCCATCTCGGGATCGTGCCGCCGCAGCACATCGGCATCGGCGGCCGCAGCAGATACAGGGGTGACCGACATGACGGACTCCGGGACGTCGACGCTGCCGTACGACCAATGTAGGCCCGCCCCGCCCACGGCGACATCCAGCCCGGCACACCCGCCGGCACCGACACCACCGGAACCACCCCCGGACACACCCCCGGGCAACGGGACGCACGGCGAACTCCGCCCACCGGGCCACCCGCAGGCCCGCGCCGGGACGCCCGCCAGGGCTGTCACCACCGGAACCAATCCCCGACGGGCCTCCCGGTCAGCGGGACGCGCGGCGAACTCCCCCCACCGGGCCACCCGCAGGCCCGCGCCGGGACGCCCGCCAGGGCTGTCACCACCGGGACCAATCCCCGACGGGCCTCCCGGTCAGCGGGACGCGCGGCGGGCTCCGTCCAGCGGGCCGCCCTCGCCCCGCCTCAGGTCCACACCGGGACGCACGTCAGCACCGACACCACCAGGACCATCCCCAGACACACCCCCCGCACCACCCGGCCCCGGCGGGCCTCACCGGCGGCGGGACGCGTGGCGGGCTCCGTCCAGCGGGCCGCCCGGCCCCGTCTCAGACCCGCGCCGGGACGCACGTCAGGGCTGTCACCACCGGAGCCAATCCCCGACGCGCCCGGCGGACCTCCCGGGCTGCGGGACACTGCGGCGGGCCCCGCCCACCGGGCCGCCCTCGTCCCGCCTCAGGCTCGCGCCGGGACGCACGTCAGCACCGACACCAGCGGGACCATCCCCAGACACACCCCCCGCACCACCCGGCCCCGGCGGGCCTCACCGGCGGCGGGACGCGTGGCGGGCTCCGTTCAGCGGGTCGCCCGGCCCTGCCTCAGGCTCGCGCCGGGACGCCTGTCAGGGCTGTCACCACCGGGTCCAGGGCCTGGTGTATCTCGTCGCCGATGGAGCGGAAGAACGGCAGGGGCGCGCCGTAGGGGTCGTAGACCTCGTCCGCCTCCAGGGTCGGGGCCAGCAGCCAGCCGCGCAGGGCGGCGGCGGCGCGGACCAGGGCGCGGGCGCGGCGGACGACTCCCTCGTCCAGTGGGGGGAGGGTGGCCGGGTCGATCGCGTTCACCAGGCGGGTGAACTCCTTCAGCGTGAAGGTGCGCAGGCCCGCGGAGTGCCCCATGGAGATGACCTGGGCGCGGTGGTCGCGGGTCGCGGTCAGGACGAGGTCGGCCATGATGACGTGCTCGTCGAGCAGCTCCCGGCCGGTGAAGCCGGAGGGGTCCGCGCCGAAGTCGGCCAGCACGGTCTCCGCGTTGGCCTCCATCGGCGCGCCCTCGTGGCCCCAGGTGCCCGCGCTCTCCACGATCATCCCGCCGCCCAGCACCCCGAGCCGCTGCGACAGGAAATGCCGGGTCAGCCGCTCGGTGATGGGTGAGCGGCAGACATTGCCGGTGCTGACGTGGAGGATGCGGAAGGTGTCGCGCGGAAGTCCGACGAAGGTCGTCGTGATCTCCGCGGCGCGTTCCCCGTTGCCTATGCCACGCCCCGCGTCAGGGGCTGTCAATTCGCCACCTCGAGGTCGGGTACGACCTTCCTCAGCTCGTCGGCCGTGATCGCCCCCTCGCGCAGCAGCAGCGGGATCTCGCGGCTGACGTCGACGATCGAGGACGGGACGTTCCCGGGGGTCGGCCCGCCGTCGAGGTAGACGGAGACGGAGTCGCCGAGCATCTCCTGGGCGTAGTCGCAGTTCTCCGGCGCCGGGTGTCCGGTGAGGTTGGCGGAGGAGACCGCCATGGGGCCGACCTCGGTCAGCAGCTCGATGGCGACCGGGTGCAGCGGCATCCGCACGGCGACCGTGCCGCGGGTGTCGCCCAGGTCCCACTGCAGCGACGGCTGGTGCTTGGCGACGAGCGTCAGCGCGCCCGGCCAGAACGCGTCGACCAGTTCCCAGGCCAGCTCGGAGAAGTCCGTGACCAGGCCGTGCAGGGTGTTCGGGGAGCCGATGAGGACGGGCGTGGGCATGTTGCGTCCCCGGCCCTTGGCCTCGAGCAGATCGCCCACGGCCTCCTTGGAGAACGCGTCGGCGCCGATGCCGTACACCGTGTCGGTCGGAAGGACCACGAGCTCGCCCCGGCGGACGGCGGACGCGGCCTCGCGCAGACCGGTCACGCGGTCGGTCGCGTCGTTGGTGTCGTATCGCCGAGCCATGTCTAGCGGGCCTCCTCGTGCACGTACTGCTGGACAGAAGTCAGATGGGTGTTCACGTGAGCGGTGTTCGCGGGGTTCACGGCATCGCCCGGCGGGCGGTCGCGAAGCGGGGGCGGTTGTTGAGGTCCGGGTGGTCGGCCGCGTCGGCCCAGCCCCGCTCCTCGGTGAAGATCCACGGCACCTGGCCGCCCTGGGTGTCGGCGTGCTCGATGACGACGACACCGCCCGGGCGGAGCAGGCGGTGCGCGGTGCGTTCCAGGCCCCGGATCAGGTCGAGGCCGTCCTCGCCGGAGAACAGCGCCATGTCCGGGTCGTAGTCCCGCGCCTCGGGAGCGACGTACTCCCATTCGGTCAGCGGGATGTACGGCGGGTTGGAGACGACCAGGTCGACCTGCCCGTCGAGGTCGCGGAAGGCGTCCAGGGCGTTGCCCTGGCGCAGGTCGACGCGGGAGCCCTCCATGTTCTTGCGGGTCCACACCAGGGCGTCCTCGGACAGCTCCACGGCGTGCACGCTGGAGCGCGGCACCTCCTGGGCGAGGGCGAGCGCGATGGCGCCGGAGCCGGTGCACAGGTCGACGATGCACGGCTCCACGACGTCCATGGCCCGTACGGCGTCTATGGCCCACCCGACGACCGACTCGGTCTCGGGACGCGGCACGAAGACGCCGGGGCCGACCTGGAGCTCCAGATAGCGGAAGTAGGCCCGCCCGGTGATGTGCTGGAGCGGCTCGCGCTGCTCGCGCCGGGCGATGACCTCCCAGTAGCGGGCGTCGAAGTCGGAGTCCTTCACGGAGTGCAGCCCACCGCGCTTCACGCCGTGCACGAACGCGGCGAGCTCCTCCGCGTCGTTGCGCGGCGAGGGCACGCCGGCGTCGGCCAGCCGCTGGGTGGCCTGGGCCACCTCCGAGAGCAGCAGGTTCACGCAAGTCCTCCGTGGTGGTACTCGTACGTGCCGTTGTTACGCGGCGGCGAGTTTGGCGGCCGAGTCCGCGTCGACGCAGGCCTGGATCACCGCGTCGAGGTCGCCGTCCAGGACCTGGTCCAGGTTGTACGACTTGAAGCCGACGCGGTGGTCCGAGATGCGGTTCTCCGGGAAGTTGTACGTGCGGATCTTCTCGGAGCGGTCGACGGTGCGGACCTGGCTGCGGCGGGCGTCGGCGGCCTCCCGCTCCGCCTCCTCCTGCGCCGCGGCGAGGAGCCTGGAGCGCAGGATACGCATCGCCTGCTCCTTGTTCTGCAACTGGCTCTTCTCGTTCTGGCAGGAGGCGACGACTCCGGTGGGAATGTGCGTGATGCGCACCGCGGAGTCGGTGGTGTTGACGGACTGGCCACCCGGGCCGGACGACCGGTACACGTCGATGCGGAGATCGTTCGGGTTGATCTCGACGTCGACCTCCTCCGCCTCGGGGGTCACCAGGACACCGGCCGCCGAGGTGTGGATCCGGCCCTGCGACTCGGTCGCCGGCACGCGCTGCACCCGGTGCACGCCGCCCTCGTACTTCAGCCGCGCCCAGACGCCCTGCCCGGGCTCCGTCGCGCCCTGGCCGCCCTTGGTCTTCACCGCGACCTGGACGTCCTTGTAGCCGCCCAGCTCGGACTCGGTGGCGTCGATGATCTCGGTCTTCCAGCCGACACGCTCGGCGTACCGCAGGTACATGCGCAGCAGGTCGCCCGCGAACAGCGCGGACTCGTCGCCGCCGGCGCCGGCCTTGATCTCCAGGATGACGTCCTTGTCGTCGGACGGGTCCCGGGGCACGAGCAGCAGCCGCAGCTTCTCGGTCAGTTCCTCGCGCTGCTTGTCCAGCACCTTGGCCTCGGCGGCGAAGTCGGGGTCGGCGGCGGCGAACTCGCGCGCGGTCTCGATGTCGTCGCCGGTCTGCTTCCAGGAGCGGTACGTGGCGACGATCGGGGTGAGCTCGGCGTAGCGCTTGTTCAGCTTGCGCGCGTTGGCCTGGTCGGCGAAGACCGACGGGTCGGCGAGCTTCTTCTCCAGGTCGGCGTGCTCACCGACCAACTCCTCGACTGCCTCGAACATGATGGGCTCCTGAAATGCTGTGGCGTGGATGAAGGCGAACGACCAAAAACGCCGGTCCCGGCGCACCCCGGGCTGGGGCACGGCCGTGGACCGGCGAAAAAGGGCTCGCTACTTCTTGGAGCCGGCGGCAGCCTTGCCGAAGCGGGCCTCGAAGCGGGCCACACGGCCACCGGTGTCGAGGATCTTCTGCTTGCCCGTGTAGAACGGGTGGCACTCGGAGCAGACGTCGGCGCGGATGGCACCGCTGCCGATCGTGCTGCGGGTGGTGAACGAGGCGCCACAGGTGCAGCTGACCTGCGTCTCGACGTACTCGGGGTGGATCTCGCGCTTCAAGGTGTCTCCTAGTTTCGGGAGGGCGCCGGGTCGCTGCCGCTGGATACGGAAACGTGAACCGGAGCCGACGTACCAGTCTGCCAGGACTGGCGCCATCCCCCAAAACCGGGGGGTGAGCTTGTCTATTCCCTGCGGGCCGTCTGTGCGCGAACGGCCACGACGCACCCGCACCCGGCCTACGACGTCACGACCCCCGCCGCCTCCCCGGTGGCGTTGCCCTTCGTCGCCGCCGCCGGGATCGGCTCGTCGTTCTTCAGGGCCGTCCAGACCTGCTGGGCCTTGTTCTGCAGGACGACGACGCGGTTGGGGTCGGCGGGGTCGTAGCGGACCGGCATGGTCACCATGTGCATCTTCGACGCGCTGATCCCCTTGAGGCCGTTGACGAAGGACATCAGCGCGTTGACCGTGCCGAGGTCGGAGTCGGTGGTGACGGCCTTCGTCGCGGTGTCCGCGAGGTCGTACAGCCTCTTCGGGCTGGTGAACAGGCCGACGTGCTTGACCTGGGTGACCAGCGCCTTGATGAACGCCTGCTGGAGCTGGATGCGCCCGAGGTCGGAGCCGTCGCCGACGCCGTGCCGGGTGCGGACCAGACCGAGGGCCTGCTTGCCGGTGAGCGTGTGGGTGCCGGCCTTGAGCTCGAGGTGGCTCTCGGTGTCGTCGATCGCCTTGGTGGTGGTGACCTGGACCCCGCCCAGCTCGTCGATCAGCTTCTCGAAGCCGGAGAAGTCGACCTCGAGGTAGTGGTCCATCCGCAGACCGCTGATCGACTCGACGGTCTTCACGGCGCAGGCGGCGCCGCCCGTGGTGTACGCCGAGTTGAACATCACGCCGTTCGCCGCGTCGTGCCGGACGCCCTGGGTGTCGGTGCACGCCGGCCGGTCGATGAGGGTGTCGCGCGGGAGGGAGACGACACTGGCCCGCTTGTGGCCCTCGTACACATGGATGATCATCGCGGTGTCGGAGCGGGCGCTGCCGTCGTCGGTGCCGCCGCCGAGCTTGCGGTTGGAACCGGAGCGGGTGTCCGAACCGAGGACCAGGATGTTCTCCGAGCCGTTGTCGGCCTTCGTGGGCCGGTCGGTGCCGAGGGCCTGGTCGATGTCGACGCTCTTGATGTTGCCGTTGAGCTTGAAGTACAGATAGCCCGCGCCGGTGCCGCCCAGGGCGACGATGCCGGCGGCCGTCCACGCCGTGATCAGCAGCCCCTTGCGCCGGCTCCGCTGTCTGCGGTGCCTCGGGCCGCTGTCGTTCTCACCCGTCGGGCCGGTCTCACCCGGTATGCCGGGCTCCGGCGTGTGCTCGGCGGACATGTGCTCCTCTGTTCTCGTGCATCCTCACCATGGTCGCCCCGCCTGGTCGGACGGGGAAACTCGGGACAGGGTTGCACAACGCTCTGTGCCCGATCAGTGGCTGAACGGACACAGAGCGTGTGGAGCGGAGCGGGGTGCGCCCCCGCCCACCTGCGCTTTCGGCGGAACTCAGCCGAACAGGTCGTACTGCTTGAAACCGGTACCGAGTGACACCCTTGTGGCAAAGATCTCGCTCGTGGCCTTTCCGGTGCCCTTGTAGAGATAGAGCGTGCCGCCCGGCGTACGGGCCAGGAAGTCGGCCTTGCCGTCGCCGTTGACGTCGCCGACCGCGTCGAAGGCGTTGTACGTCGTGTTGCTCCAGGTGCGGACCTTGACGCGGGCCGAGAAGGCGCCCGTGCCGGCCTTGCCGGTGCCCTTGTAGAGGTAGAGCGCGCCGGTGCTCTTGTTGCGGGCGAGCAGGTCGGCCCGGCCGTCGTTGCTGAGGTCTCCGTGACCGCGTACGACGTTGTACTGGTTCCAGCCGGTGCTCACCTTGACCCGCGAGGCGAACGTGCCGTTGCCCTTGCCCGGGTAGATCCACAGGACGCCGGCGGAGTCGACGGAGAGCACGTCCGGAAGGGCGTCGCCGGTGACGTCCCCCGGGGCGACGATCGCGAGCCGGGTCTTCCAGTTGTCACCGATCAGCTTGGTCGCCCAGCTGTTGGTGGCGCGCACGTAGTGCTTCCAGAAGACGTCGCCGTCGGACGCGCGGCGCACGATCAGGTCCTGGTAGCCGTCCCGGTCGAGGTCCGCCTGCACGATGAGGTTCTTGCCGCTGAAGGAGCCCCAGGACTGCCGGGAGGCCAGCGAGGTGCCCTTGGAGTCCAGCTCGTAGCCGGTCTTCGTGGAGGAGTTGCGTACGAAGAGGTCTGCCTTGTGGTCACCGCTGAGGTTGGTGTCGTCGACGCGCGGGGAGGCGGCGGAGACGTACGTGGTGAGCTTGGTGAAGACGCTGTACGCGCCCGCCGCCACGCAGTTCTTCACGCCCCAGGAGACGACGCCCACGACCTTGCCGCCGACGACGAGCGGGCCGCCGGAGTCACCGTTGCAGGCGGAGGTGGTGCCGTCGTCCGACCCGGTGGCGGGATCGCCCGCGCACACCATGTGCTTCGCGATGAACTCGCTGCCGTACTTGGCGGAGCAGGTGGCGTCGGACTGGATCGGCAGCGTGGCCGTCTTCAGGGTGTCGGAGATGTCCTGGCTGGTCGAACTGGTCCGGCCCCAGCCGAAGACCTGCGCCTCGGTACCCGCCTTGTACGACGCGGTGTCGCCGGCCGTCGTCATCGGGATCGGCTTCGCCGTGACCGCGTTCGGCAGGGTCAGGACGGCGAGGTCGTTGTCGACGGTGTAGTCGTCGTACGAGGGGTGGTTCCACTGCCGCCAGACCCCGCTGAGGGTGCCGCCGTGCAGGTCGAGGCCACCACCGGCCGTCTCGGACAGCAGCTGCGCGGTGCCCGTGACGACGGTGCCGTGCGCCTTCCAGTTGTAGCCGGCGACACAGTGCGCGGCGGTGAGGATCTTCGTCGGGGCGATGACCGCGCCCCCGCAGAAGAAGCCGATGTCGTCGCTGGTCGTGGTGGTGCCGCGGTCGTCGCCGTACCAGAGCTGCGCCATGTACGGCGCGGTGGTGATGGTCGTCGTCGAACCGCCGATGATCTTCGGGTCGACGGAGGTGGAGCTGCTGTTCGTGCCGGCGCCGAGGGACGCCTTGGACGTCTCCCCCGCGGTGTCGTCGCCGGCGAGCGCGGTCGACAGGCGTGCCTCGAGCTCGGACGTGGAGGGCGTGCTGTGCACGGGCGTCGGCGCCGCGGTGGCCGCCCCCGCCGACGTCGTCACGAACACACCGGCGACGGCGGCGGCCAGACCGGCCGCGGCGACGGGCAGCGCGATGCGTATCCGTCGTCTGTGCCGTCGGCTCCCGGACGTGGGTGTACCCACTCGAGTCCCCCCTAGGGATCAGAAGTCTGAGCTCCGGTCCCGGCTCGAACGGCCGACCGAAGGGCGCGATCGTAACAACGCCCACCGACATGCCGAAGGGCCGCCCCCGGTTACGGGAGCGGCCCTTCGTGAGGTGCCTGTACGGCCTGAAGTGTGACCTCAGTCGTTGTTTCCGGGCGACGGGGTCGTCTTCTGGATCTGCATCAGGAACTCGGCGTTCGACTTGGTCTGCTTCATCTTGTCGAGGAGCAGTTCGATCGCCTGCTGCTGGTCGAGCGCGTGCAGCACCCGGCGCAGCTTCCACACGATGCCCAGCTCCTCGGCACCGAGCAGGATCTCCTCCTTGCGGGTGCCGGACGCGTCGACGTCCACCGCCGGGAAGATGCGCTTGTCGGCGAGCTTCCGGTCGAGCTTGAGCTCCATGTTGCCGGTGCCCTTGAACTCCTCGAAGATCACCTCGTCCATGCGGGACCCGGTGTCCACCAGCGCGGTGGCGAGGATGGTCAGCGAGCCGCCGTCCTCGATGTTGCGGGCCGCACCGAAGAAGCGCTTCGGCGGGTACAGGGCGGTCGAGTCGACACCACCGGACAGGATGCGGCCGGAGGCCGGGGCGGCGAGGTTGTACGCACGGCCCAGACGCGTGATCGAGTCGAGCAGCACGACGACGTCGTGACCCAGCTCCACCAGACGCTTGGCGCGCTCGATGGCGAGCTCGGCGACCGTGGTGTGGTCCTCGGCCGGGCGGTCGAAGGTCGAGGAGATGACCTCGCCCTTGACCGACCGCTGCATGTCGGTGACCTCTTCCGGACGCTCGTCGACCAGGACGACCATCAGGTGGCACTCGGGGTTGTTGTGCGTGATCGCGTTGGCGATCGCCTGCATGATCATGGTCTTGCCGGTCTTCGGCGGGGCCACGATCAGACCGCGCTGGCCCTTGCCGATCGGCGACACGAGGTCGATGATCCGGGTGGTCAGCACGCCCGGGTCCGTCTCCAGACGGAGGCGGTCCTGCGGGTAGAGCGGGGTCAGCTTGTTGAACTCCGGGCGGCCACGGCCGTGTTCGGGCGCCATGCCGTTGACGGAGTCCAGGCGGACCAGCGCGTTGAACTTCTCGCGCCGCTCGCCTTCCTTGGGCTGGCGGACCGCGCCGGTGATGTGGTCGCCCTTGCGCAGGCCGTTCTTGCGGACCTGGGCGAGGGAGACGTACACGTCGTTCGGGCCGGGCAGGTAGCCGGAGGTCCGGATGAACGCGTAGTTGTCGAGGATGTCGAGGATGCCCGCGACGGGGATCAGGACGTCGTCGTCGGCGAGCTGCGGCTCGGCGGTGCCGATCTCGTCGCGGCCGCGGCGGCCACGGCGGTCCCGGTAGCGGCCACGGCGGCCACGGCGGCCGTCGCCGAACTCGTCGTCGTCCTGCGGACCGGCGTTGCGGTCCGGCCGGCTCTGCTGCTGGGTCTGCTGGCCGCGCTGCTGCTGGCCGCCCTGCTGGTCGTCGCCCTTGCCACGGCGGTCGCCGCGGTCGCCGCGGTCGCCACGGTCACGGCCGCGGTCACCGCGGTCGCCCCGCTCACGGCGGCCCTGGCGGCGGCCGTCGGCCTCGCCGGCCTCGGCGATGCGGGCCTCGGCCTGCGGCTGCGCGGGCGTCTCGGCCTTGGGCTCGGCCTTGGCCTCGGCGACGACGGTCTCGGCGCCGGAGGCCGTCGGGCTGCCCGCGTCGGCGGTGGCACGGCGACGGCGGCGCTCGACGGGAGCGTCGTTGCTGGCCGGCTGGCCGGGGATCTCGATCTGCTGCTGGGCCACGGCCTTCTCGGCGGGGGCCTCGGCCTTGGGGGCGGCGTCCGCCTTCTTCTCGGCGGCGTCCTCGCCGGTGCGCTTGACGGCGGCGCGGCGCTTGGGCTTGGTCTCGGCGGCCGGGGCGTCGGCCTTCGCCGGGGCGGAGCCTCCGGCGGCCTGCGCCTCCTTGATGACCTCGATCAGCTGGCTCTTGCGCATCCGCGCGGTGCCCCTGATGCCGAGGCCTGATGCGACCTGCTGGAGCTCGGCCAGCACCATGCCCTCGAGGCCGGTACCGCGGCGCCGCCGGGAGCCGGCACCGGTGGCAGGCGCGGAGGCGTCCGTGGCGGGCGCGGCAGCGGTCTCCTCGACACGTGCGCCCATCAGATCGGTGGTGTCGCTCACGAAGGGTCCTTCCCTGGAGCGGACGTCGGCCTGTCTGGCTCGGCGACCGGTTGTGCTGTCCGGCTTCGGTCCTTGCTCTGGCGAAGCCGGGGCGGTGGTCCGCCACAACGGCGGAAGAGAGATTTGCTGGTGATGGCGCTTCCCCGACGAACCGTGACACCCAGTGTCACGTGGCGTGGAAGCACCGATTCCGGAGCGTGCCCTGCGGACCGCTCAGCGCCGGTGTACGGCGT
The DNA here is from genome assembly GCF_040630405.1 of Streptomyces sp. NPDC005811. Lineage (NCBI taxonomy): Bacteria > Bacillati > Actinomycetota > Actinomycetes > Kitasatosporales > Streptomycetaceae > Streptomyces > Streptomyces sp. NPDC005811. Next base: position 27,607 of record NZ_JBEXXK010000040.1, on the reverse strand, counting down.
ACTGCCCAGATACGACGTACGGAACGCAGTGCGGCTTGGGGAGCTCCCGGAAGAATGTCTGTCCCGGACGGGGACACGAAGCACCTCGCCATGGTGGGGTCGGGTGCAGACTTGAGGTTAACACTACCGGATCCAACAAACATTCCCCCTCTCGAAATCCGGCGACCGTGCACTTAAATGTCGCCGGAGTGCGTTTCACCAGCAGGAGCGAGCGGCAGAACACTCGCCCCCTGCAGATCCAGGGCCAGGCGGTTCGCGGCCCAGTCGGCGCCCGCCAGAGCCTCGACCTTGTCGGCCGTTCCCGCGTCGGCCAGCGCCATCACGGTGGGTCCTGCGCCGGAGATCACCGCGGGGATCCCGTCGGCGCGCAGCCGCTCCACCAGGGCGGCGCTCTCCGGCATCGCGGGGGCGCGGTACTCCTGGTGCAGCCGGTCCTCGGTGGCCGGCAGCAGCAGCTCGGGGCGCCGGGTGAGGGCCTCGACGAGCAGGGCGGCACGGCCCGCGTTGGCGGCGGCGTCGACGTGCGGCACGGAGCGCGGGAGCAGGCCGCGCGCCGTTTCGGTCAGTACCGGCTTTCCGGGCACGAAAACCACCGGAACGATGGAATCGGCGGGCTCCATCCTGATCGCCCGCGCGGCGCCCGCCTCCATCCAGGAAAGGGTGAATCCGCCGAGCAGACAGGCGGCGACATTGTCGGGGTGGCCCTCGATCTCGGTGGCGAGTTCGAGCAGACCGGCGTCGTCGAGCCGGGATTCGCCGCCTATGGTCACCGCGCGCGCGGCGACGATGCCGGCGCAGATCGCGGCGGAGGAGGAGCCGAGGCCCCGGCCGTGCGGGATGCGGTTGGCGCAGACGATCTCCAGGCCGCGCGGCTGGCCGCCCAGGACGTCGAAGGCGGTGCGCAGGGAGCGGACGAGGAGGTGCTTCTCGTCACGCGGCAGGGTCTCGTTGCCCTCGCCCGCGATGTCGATGTGCAGCCCGGAGTCGGCCACCCGGACGACGACGTCGTCGTAGAGCCCCAGCGACAGGCCCAGGGCGTCGAAGCCGGGGCCGAGGTTGGCGCTGGTGGCGGGGACGCGCACCCGTACGGGGGCGGCGCGGAAGGCGGGACCGGCCATCTCTCGATGACTCTCCTTGAGCTGCGTGACTGGCGAATGACCTGCGATGGATGACGTGAACGACCCCGGGGCCGCGAGGGCGACACGACGCTGCGGCATATGCAGCGGGCGGGTTCGGTACAGCCTATCGAAGGAAGGTTCTGCGGCGACATAGGGCGCACAGGAGGCGCACGATGCGTGTCGTAAGCCCCCTGTGCATCCCTTACGGGGTTAACCCCGCGTCGACGTGGGGTGCGGGGCCGTGTCGGACGACGACGTGTCGCGCGATACGGCCCGTGCGACGACGTCCTACGCGAGACCCAGGCGGCCCGCTGCCGCCGCCGCGTCGACCGGGACGACCACCGGACGCGGGGCGCCCTCGGTGGCCCAGCCCGGGTCCTTGAGGCCGTTGCCGGTGACCGTGCAGACGATCCGCTGGCCCGGGTCGACGTCGCCGCGCTCGGCGGCCTTCAGCAGACCGGCCACGGACGCGGCGGACGCGGGCTCCACGAAGACACCCTCCTGCGCGGCCAACAGCCGGTAGGCGCGCAGGATCTCACGGTCCGTCACCTCGTCGATGATGCCGCCCGACTCGTCCCGCGCGGCCAGCGCGTACTGCCAGGACGCCGGGTTGCCGATGCGGATCGCGGTGGCGAGGGTGGACGGGTCCTTGACGACCTCGCCGCGCACGATGGGCGCCGAGCCGGAGGCCTGGAAGCCCCACATCCGGGGCGTCCCGGAGGCAATGCCGTCGCCGGCGTACTCCCGGTAGCCCTTCCAGTACGCGGTGATGTTGCCCGCGTTGCCGACCGGCAGGACATGGATGTCCGGGGCGTCGCCCAGCATGTCCACGATCTCGAAGGCGGCGGTCTTCTGCCCCTCGATGCGCACCGGGTTGACCGAATTGACCAGCGCGACGGGGTAGTTGTCGCTCAGCTCACGGGCGAGCGTGAGGCAGTCGTCGAAATTGCCGTCGACCTGGAGGATCTGCGCGCCGTGGACGAGGGCCTGCCCCATCTTGCCGAGTGCGATCTTGCCCTGCGGCACGAGCACGGCGGAGACCATGCCCGCACGGACCGCGTAGGCGGCGGCCGAGGCGGAGGTGTTGCCCGTGGAGGCACAGATGACCGCCTTGGCGCCCTCCTCCTTGGCCTTGCTGATGGCCATGGTCATCCCGCGGTCCTTGAAGGAACCCGTCGGGTTGGCACCCTCCACCTTGAGGTGGACCTCGCAGCCCGTGCGCTCGGAGAGCACCTGCGCGGGCACGAGGGGCGTACCGCCCTCACGGAGCGTCACCACGGGGGTGGTGTCGGACACCGGCAGCCGATCCCGGTATTCCTCGATGATTCCGCGCCACTGGTGGGTCATTGCTGGTTACTCTCCTTCAACCCGCATGATGCTGGCGACACCCCGCACGGTGTCGAGCTTGCGCAGCGCCTCGACGGTCCCGCTGAGGGAGGCGTCGGACGCGCGGTGGGTGACGACGACGAGGGAGGCCTCGCCGTCCTTGCCCTGCTGACGAACGGTATCGATCGACACGCCGTGCTCGGCGAAGACGGTGGCGACCTGGGCGAGAACACCCGGCTTGTCGGCCACGTCCAGGCTGATGTGGTACCGGGTGACGACGTCACCCATCGGCGACACGGGCAGGGCGGCGTACGCCGACTCGCCGGGCCCCGTTGCCCCGCTGAGCCGGTTGCGGCAGACGGCGACCAGGTCGCCGAGCACGGCGGAGGCGGTGGGGGCACCGCCGGCGCCGGGGCCGTAGAACATCAGCTGACCGGCCGCGTCGGACTCCACGAAGACGGCGTTGTACGCGCCGCGCACGGAGGCGAGCGGATGGGTCAGCGGAATCATGGCGGGGTGCACGCGCGCGGTGACGGAGCCTCCGTCGGCGGCCCGCTCGCAGATGGCGAGCAGCTTGATGGTGCAGCCCATGTTCTTGGCGGAGGCGAAGTCGGCCGCGGTGACCTCGGTCATCCCCTCGCGGTAGACGTCGTCGAGCCGCACGCGCGTGTGGAAGGCGATCCCGGCGAGGATGGCGGCCTTGGCGGCGGCGTCGAAGGCCTCCACGTCGGCGGTGGGGTCGGCCTCCGCGTACCCGAGGGCGGTGGCCTCGTCGAGGGCCTCCTGATATCCGGCCCCGGTGCTGTCCATCTTGTCGAGGATGAAGTTGGTCGTCCCGTTGACGATCCCCATCACCCGGTTGATCTTGTCCCCGGCCAGGGACTCCCGCAGCGGCCGAATGAGGGGAATGGCCCCGGCGACGGCGGCCTCGTAGTACAGATCCTTGCCGTGCTCGTCGGCGGCGGCGTGCAGCGCGGCGCCGTCCTGGGCCAGCAGCGCCTTGTTGGCGGAGACGACGGAGGCGCCGTGCGCGAAGGCGGTGGTGATGAGTGTCCGCGCGGGCTCGATGCCCCCGATGACCTCCACCACGACGTCGATGTCCCCGCGTTTGACGAGGGCGGTCGCGTCGGTGGTGACGAGGGCCGGGTCGATGCCGTCGCGCACCTTCGACGGCCGCCGCACGGCCACCCCGGCGAGCTCCACCGGGGCACCGATCCTCTGGGCGAGGTCGTCGGCGTGCGTCGTCATGATGCGCGCCACCTCTGAGCCGACCACTCCGCAGCCCAGCAGCGCCACCTTCAGCGGACGCGTACGCATCATCCGACCTCGTTTCCTCATACCGTCTACGGTTGGACCAGTCTCACCCACCGGACCGGAGTTTCTATCCCTGGTCCGGATCGTGAGACATCTATTTCATTTTCACCGGGGCGGCAGACAGAAGATTCTCCCGCCCCTCTGTTTACGTTTCTGTTCGGCTTTTCCCTTACCAGAATCCAGGCTCACCAGACATCGGGTTCACCCGACGTCGAGCCGCAGAAGGTCGTCCTCCGTCTCCCGCCGGACGATGACCCGCGACTCCCCGTCGGCCACGGCGACGACCGGCGGCCGCAGCACATGGTTGTAGTTGCTGGCCATGGACCGGCAGTACGCACCCGTGGCCGGTACGGCGATCAGGTCACCCGGTGCCAGGTCCGACGGCAGGAACGCGTCCTTGACCACGATGTCCCCGCTCTCGCAGTGCTTGCCGACGACCCGTGCGAGCATCGGCGCGGCATCGGAGGTCCGCGACACGAGAGCGACGCTGTACTCGGCGTCGTACAGCGCGGTGCGGATGTTGTCCGACATCCCGCCGTCGACGGAGACGTACGTCCGCAGCCCGTCGAGCGGCTTGATGGTGCCGACCTCGTAGAGCGTGAAGGCGGTCGGGCCGACGACGGCCCGCCCGGGCTCCACCGAGATCCGCGGCGTGCGCAGCCTGGCGGCCTCGCACTCCCGGGTGACGATCTCGGTCAGCGCCTTGGCGATCTCGTGCGGCTCCCGCGGGTCGTCGTCGCTGGTGTACGCGATCCCGAGCCCACCGCCCAGATCGATCTCGGGCAGCTCGACGCCGTGCTCGTCCCGGACGTCCTTGAGCAGCCCGACGACCCGGTGCGCGGCGACCTCGAACCCGGACATGTCGAAGATCTGCGAGCCGATGTGGCTGTGGATGCCGATGAGCTCGATCCCGTCGAGCTTCAGCGCCCGCCGCACCGCCTCGGCGGCCACGCCGCCCGCGAGGGGGATCCCGAACTTCTGGTCCTCGTGCGCCGTGGCGATGAACTCATGGGTGTGCGCCTCCACCCCCACGGTGATACGGATCTGCACCCGCTGCCGCTTGCCGAGCGACTGCGCGATGTGGGCGACCCGCACGATCTCCTGGAACGAGTCGAGCACGATCCGCCCGACCCCGGCGTCGACGGCCCGGTGGATCTCCTCGCTCGACTTGTTGTTGCCGTGGAAGGCGATGCGCTCGGCCGGCATCCCCGCGGACAGCGCGGTGGCCAGCTCACCCCCCGAGCACACGTCGAGGTTGAGCCCCTCCTCGTGCAGCCACCGCACGACGGCCCGCGAGAGGAAGGCCTTGCCGGCGTAGAACACGTCGGCGTCGTTCCCGAACGCGCCGCGCCACGCCCGGGCCCGGGCCCGGAAGTCGGTCTCGTCGAGGACGTAGGCGGGGGTCCCGTACTCCTCGGCCAGCGTCTTGACGTCGATGCCCCCGACGGTGACGACCCCGTCGTCGTTCCTCCCCACGGTCTGCGCCCAGACCTTCGGGTCGAGGACATTGAGGTCACTGGGCGGCGCCGAGTAGTGCCCCTCGGGAAGGACATCGGCGTGACGGGGCCCGGCGGGGTGGGCGGAACGGCTCATGTTCTGACTGGCTCTCTAGAGATGGTCGGGTGCGTCGATGCCGAGCAGGGACAGGCCACCGGCCAGCACCGTCCCGGCGGCTTCGGCGAGCGCGAGCCGGGCACGGTGGGCGGCCGAGGGTTTCTCCTCGCCGCGCGGCAGCACGACGGGAAGCAGCGACAGCGTGGCGTCCGCGAGCACGACGAGATGCCGCGCGAGCCGGGAGGCCGCGCCGACCCCCTCCGTACGGGGCAGGGCGGCGACGGTGGCGAGGACGCGGGGGTAGTCGGCGAGGAGGGACAACAGCTCCACCGCCGGGCCCGGGAAGGGGTGCAGTCCACCCATGCTCCCGGGCTCGGCGGTGAACCCGAGATCGGCGGCGTTACGGCCGAGGGCCCGGGTGCGGGCGTGGGCGTAACGGACACGGAAGAGAGGGTTGCTCTCGCGCTGGACCAGATGGTCGGCGGTGATGCGCGGCCGGTCGTGTGGGGCGGGGTGGAGCAGCGCCCAGGAGACGGCGTCGAGCCCGAGAGGGGTGGGGTCCTCGGGGGCGGGGTGGGGGCGGAGCTCGAGGGGGGTGGGGCGGGTGTCGCCGTCGGCCTCGGGGTGGGGGCCGGAGAGGCGCCGCCGCCCGTCTCGCGAGGCGGGGAGAGAGGGCTGCGGCGATACGAGGTGAGGGGGCTGGGAGGCGGCAGGGTGCGCGGCGGGGACGGGGACGCACGCACCCTGCGCAGCAAGATGATGGATGGCGACGCGTCCGCCCTGGGAGGCGACGATCCGCGCGAGGGCGTCGGCGAGGACCTCGGCCCGGACCTCGAACGGCACGCGCACCTCGTACACCTGCCCGGCGAGGCTGTCGCCGTGCCCGTACCGCGGCCCCTCCTGCCGGATCCGCCGGACGAGTGCGGTGCCGGCGGCCTGCTGATCGAGGCTGATGTTGAGGAATCCGGGCCCGGTGATGTCGACGCGGGTGACGCCTTCGGCGCGGGCGAGATGGGTGCGCAGCACCTCGGCGACCCGCAGGGCGGGCTGTCCGGCGGGGCGGGCCAGCTGCAGGGCGATGTTCGTGGCGTAGTCCCCGGCCCCTCCGGGCCCCGGCGGAGCGACGACGGCCCGCGCCGGGACGGCCACGCTGAGCTCTCCGGCGTCGACAGCACGACGTACCGCGTGCAGCACGGTGCGGGAGAGCTCGACGGGGGTCACGGGACAAGCGTAGGGGAGGAGGGGGGTGGGTAGGCGAGCCGGTTTGGGGAGGTCCCGGGATGTGGACGCCGGGCCCGACGGCCTTGCGGCCGCCCGCTTCCGCTACTCCGAACCGGCGGGCCCTCCGCTCCCCTGCCCGGCCCCGAGGGAGGTCCCGAGCCCGAACCCCCTGCCCACACCACGGTCCGAGGCGCCGCCCCGCCGCTCCCCCTCCAACAACTGCCGTACGAGAGAGACGAGTTCCTGGGGTTCGAAGGGCTTGGCGAGGAACGCGTCGACGCCGACTTCGAGGCCGGCCTCGACCTCGTACGGGGTACACGCGCTGATGATCGCGAGGGGAAGATCACGCGTCCGCGAATCGGAACGCAGCCGAGCGGCGGTCCGGAGGCCGTCCAGACGGGGCATGACGACATCGAGCGTGACGACGTCGGGCCGCACCTGATGAACGACTTCCAGACACTCGGCACCATCGGAGGCGGTCACGACCTCGAGACCCTCAAGCTCGAGATTGACCCTGATCAGCTGCCGGATGACCTTGTTGTCGTCCACAACAAGCACCCGACCCGACGCGCCTGGCACAACTCGAGAGTAGGTCGACACCGGCCACCGCGTCCGGGTTTTCCCCACTTCCACCCCCTGCGGGCGACACCCACCCCTCCCCGCCCGCGTAAACCCGTTCATGAACACCCCGAGGGAGCTGGTAGTGTTCCACCTGTCGCCGCGAGCAACAGCCCGCACCCGACACGCCCCCGTAGCTCAGGGGATAGAGCAACGGCCTCCGGAGCCGTGTGCGCAGGTTCGAATCCTGCCGGGGGCACCCCTTATGAGGTGCCCAAAGACCCCGTCACCAGCGGAAACGCTGAGGCCGGGGTCTTCGCGTATGTGCAGCCCTATGCAGCGCACAGCGGCTCTATGACGCGGTCTGTGGACTATTCGTGGACAGGATCTTGAGGCATCTCCCCTGGTCAGCCCCGGAATTTCCGAAGCCTTCCTCAGCCGGCGTCCGGCCACTCCTCAGGGGGCAGAGGCGGCGGCTCCGAGTCGCTCTGCCGCTCCGCTTGCCGCGCGTTCTCCCCTCGCAGGCTGGTCAGCCATGGCCATAGATCCGGCAGAGCCTGCTGCGGGCAGGCGAGGCGGTGCTCGATGCGGCACCGCTGGAACTGGTCCGGCGGACACACCCCGTAGACCGTCACCCGCCCATCGGACAGCTCGATCCAGCGGTGCTCCGCAGGCACCGTATGGGCGAGCGGGTGCATTTCCGGCTCCAGCAACACCCAGTCCTGCTCAAGCGTCGCTACCCGATCCTGCAAGAGCCCGCAGTAAGGACAACGGTTCTGCCCACCGCCCAGGCGGCGCGGCTTTTCATCTAAAACCCCCATACCGTGAGGGTCGCCAGGCAGTCGGTCAAGGCGTAGAGCGCGAACCAGACGGAGCACTTGAGGTAGCCGTGTGCCAGCGAGACGAAATGCGATGCGGCAGGTGCACCCAGCACCTATTGGCCGACGATGCACGGCCGAGACAAGACGAAGCCCCCGGCCCATGCGGGCTGGGGGCTCACGGCCTATGTCGCACGATCACTCGTACTCGCGCAATAACTCCTCGATCTTTCGGTTGGCCACCTCCTGTCGGCCATCGATGCACTTGGCATAGCGAGACAGCAGAACCTCCACACTGTTTCCCGCCCGTTCAGCAACCTCGGTCGCGTCCACCCCGGAGTTGAGCCAGGTGGACAGCGCCGAGTGCCGCAAGTCGTACGGCCGTGCAGCGAGCGGCGAGGCGACGGCGGCCGGAGGAAGCGCCAGCACTCGAGCTTCCTGCCAGACGCGGTAGTACGTAGACGAGCCGACCACTCCCCCACGCTCGTTGGTGAACAGCCGCCCGTCCTCGGCGGTGCCGAAGGTGTCGAGGTGCTGCCGCAGCATGGCCACGAGCTGAGGCGGGATCGGCACAGGCCGGACTTCTTCGGCGGGCCGGTTCTTCAAGCCGCGGTCGTCGTGTGTCTCACCGGAGTCCGTCCACTGTTTGCCGGCACTGGGGCGCGTCCGGTGGAGGAGCGCCGTACCCCAGCCCTCTTCCGGAAGCTTCAGATCCGCTCCGGTGAGGCCCACGACCTCAGCGGGACGGAAAGCTCCGTAGTACATGCAGGCGAACAGGCCGACGAGTCGACGGCCGCGTGCCCGGCCGTACCCGCCGACGTACGACACGGCGGTCAGCAGTGAACGCGCCTGCTCGGGATTGGCGACCACACGCGGATCGACTTCCCCCGCGACCTTCGGCTTCTTCCACCGAATTCCTGTGATCGGATTCTCTTTGAACTCCCCGAGGTCCACTGCATAGTGCAGGGCGTTGACGAGTGTCCGGCGCTTGCGCCGCACGGTTTCCGCGGCTGCCGCAGTTCCGTCGAGCTTCAACTTCAGCGAGTCCAGAACAGCCCTTGCGAGGGCGGCGTCTCCAAGATCGGCCAGGGGACGAGACGCCTTCGAGACCCAGTGCAGCACGCGCGCGACGTCATCCGGCAAGTCGCGATCACCAGGGCCGGGCAGGACGAAGGCCCAGTTGCGCAGCGCCTTCCGGACCAGCTCCCCAGAGGGCCGCCCCGGCCGGTCGTCCAAGAGCGCCATGGTCACCGCGGTCAACGACTCGTTGATCCCGCTACGCGTGTTGGGGGCCGCGTGCGGCCACTTCATGGCGAGGTACTTGAGCGCGAAGGCGTACCAGCTCGTCGAGGCCGCCTTTTCGACCATCGAGTCAGGCAGCCCCGTGACCGTGTCGAACTCCTCGCCACCATGGGCGGCGCGGAGGAGCTTGGAGCGGTAGTGATCCGCCAGCCCTTTGGTGCAGAACTGATCGGAGAACACGTTCCCGGCGACAATCCACCGGACGTCGTAGGAGGACTTCTTTGTGTTCCTCTTCCGAACGCCCCACACCTTCACGTCGAGAGACTTCACGCCGCCGCCTCCAACCGTCGCAGCCAGGTCGTGAAATCACTCCGCCAAACCCGGAGCTCTCCGTTGGGCAGCTTGAATGCGGCCGGCCCGTATCCCAGCTCCCGCCAGCGGTAGAAGGTGCGGCGAGAGACTCCGCCCAGCTCGGTGAGGATCTGTGGGACGGTCATCAGTTCGTCTCGTCGGCTGTCCACGCCGAGTCTCCTTGCGTCTCGGTGGCGTTGGGTCGTCGTGAGGTGGCGAGCCAGGACTCTGCGGCGGTCAGTCCGGTGCCAGCGAAGCGCCAGTGTGAGAGGACAAGGACGGTGTCCGGGTCAGGCAGCGGGTGACCGGCTGCGGCAGCGCGTTCGCGGGTGAGGGTTTCGTTGTGGTCGGCACGTTCCTGGCGGAGGGCGCCGAGGGTGACCGAGTACGTACGGGACTTGGTCGAGAAGTGGCCGCGGAAGCCGAGCATGTGGGCCCACTTGCGCAGGCGAAGGTCTTCCAGTTCGGGCAGGGCGCCGAGGTGCCAGCAGGTGAGGATCATCTGGCGTGCGTGGCCGGTGACTTCGGCGCCGATGAGGTCCGTGATCGGGTTTCGGATGGGGCGGTCCAGGGTGCCCGTCGCGCTCTCGGCGCCCTTGGTGGCGTACTTGGCGATGTAGGCGGCGACGGCGCGGCTGGTCAGGTTGGTGGGGCCAGTGAAGTCGGCCGAGTGGATGGGGCGGATGTCGAGCTGTTCGCCGAAGCAGAAGGTGTAGGCGCGTCCGTCGAGGGCCGGGCCGGGTGTCTCGGCGAGGCGGGCCGCCGAGCGGATGGCGTCGGTGAGGAGTTCGGTCGTGGCCCAGACGGGCGGAGTGTCCTCGGCTCCGTCCGGGCCGTCGAGGCGGATCACTGCATGGAAGTGGACGGCTCCGCGTCGCTGGTACTCGGCGACCTTGGCGTAGGAGAGCTTGAGGCAGTCCCGCAGCTCTGCGCGGGTGATGCCCGCGCGGGAAGCGAGCTGTTGGCGGAGGTAGGTGGTGAAGCGGGCCCACAGGGCACCGGCGTGCGCGTTCCAGAGAACCGCGGCGCGGTAGTCGTAGCGGGCCGAATCCAACGGGGTGCCGAGGACGACGTCACCGTCCGGGTGGAGACGTCCGCAGCGGCAGCGACCGCCGCCGGGGCGGTTGTGGACGGGGCCGAAGGAGGGGGCCGTGAAGGTGGCGAAGACGCGGGGGTGTCCGGCGACGGCCGCGCCGATGCCCTTGCCGCCGCTCAGGCCGGCCGTGACGAGTTGGTACGTGTCCTTGCGGTAGACCTCGGCGCACGCGGCGCACCGTGTGGCACGGCGGTTGTTGCAGCGGATGAGGAGCTGTCCGGCCGGAAGGGCGTGGTCCACGACCTCACGGACGATCTCCCCCGTCGCGGCGTGAACGTCTAGGCGGTGACCCTCCATCCGAACGGGCCGCTCGCAACCGCCGAGTCGTTGGACCTGACGGGCGTAGGAACTGAGGTCGCCGTGCTGGGCGAGGGAGGTTAGTTGGCGGATGGCTCCGGCGTCGGGAGCCTCGGGACTCATGTGCGGGTTCCTCCTAGAGGGGGCGATCCCTCGGCCTGCATAGGGGGCTAGACAGCAAGGGCAGGCCGAGGGGCGGAGCTCAGGCGGGATCAGCGGCGGTCGCTCTTGAGGATCGAGCGGACCGTGACCGCGCAGACGGCCACGGAGGCGGCAGTGATGGCGACAGCGAGGAGCATGGAGACCAGGACCGCGCCGACGACCAGGACCAGGGCGCCGCCGCCGGCGACGAGCGCGAGCGTGCTGCCGGGGGTGAGCTGCGCGGCGGGCCGGTGGGAGACCGGTGCGGACGGGACCGGGGTGGGGGCCGGAACGTAGGGCGTCGAGCCGTACGGGGCCGGGTGCGTGAACGTCGTCGGGGCGGTGTCCTGCGGCGGGTACTTCGGAGTGAACACGTGAGTGGTCCCTTCCGGGGTCAGTCGAGGAGGGTGGCGACGGCGGGGGCGAGGACGCTGTTGGCGACGAGGTAGCCGCCGAGGAGGAGCAGGGCGACCAGCCACCACGGCGGGCGGGCGAGCTGGATGCCTAGGACGGCGACGACGAGCACGGCGAACCAGAGGGGCACGGTCATGGCGTGGACTCCTTCTCAGGCCTTGCAGCGGTGGGTGCGGGCGGCGAGTTCGGCGGCGGCGCGGCTGTCGTACTCGGCGGAGAAGTCGCAGCGGGGCGCGGTGCACGTGGCCAGGTGACGGTTGCGGCCGCGGGCGAGGTACGAGGCGATCTGTACGGGGCCGATACGGCGGACGTTGCGGAAGCGCGGGTTCACAGTGGTCGTCCCTTCTCAGAGGTGGGCGGCGACGGATGCCGTCATGGACGGGGGCAGGCCGAGCCGGGCACGTAGGGCGTCGGGGTCGGCGGGGTGGCCGGTCGCGGAGCGGTGATCTGCGGCGAGGGCCTGGAGGCGGTCGACCAGCGCGGGCGGCAGTGCGACGACGGGGGCCGAGGCAGGGGCGGCGGCCGGTTCCGGTTCCACCGGGTGGTCGCGGTGGGGTACGCCGTCGATCGCCACCGGGGTGGGATGTGGCTCAGACGCCGTCGCAGGCGTGGCCGAAGCGGCGGGTTCCTGCGGCATGCGAACCGTGTGCGCCAGGAGGGTCCCACCGAAGAAGGCGACAGCGGGCCAGCCGGCCACGACCACTCGCAGCGAGGCGGGTACGTCGTCCAGGTCGAGGAGTCCGGCGGTGGCGACGTTGGCGCCGAGGGATGCGGCCAGGGCGACCAGGAACCACAGGCGCGGTCCGCCCGCGGGTTGTCCGGCGCGCTGTTGTTCGCGCATCCGGCGCCAAGCGGCGACCAAGAGCAGGTCGACGCTGACCGGGTAGGCCCATGCCTTCCAGCCGCCCTGTCCGGCCGCTTCCGCCAGGTCGTGAAGGTGGGAGAAGGACAGGGCGCCCGCGATGACGGCTTGGACGATCACGGCGTCCACGCGGGCGAGGTGGGCACGCATCGAGTCGTTCTCCTTCCGGTTCCAGGCATGGGAGGGGTAGGGACGCGGCGTGAGGCGGTCACGCCGACCGTGTGGAGAGGGGTGCGGCTACTCGCCCACCGGGCGCGCGGCCGGTACGGCGACGGCGGCCGCGGGCGACTCGACAGCGGTGGCAACGGCGGGCCGGAAGGCGTCGACGCGAGGCAGCGGCGGCACCAGGGCGGAGGTGGCACGGCAGACGGCCGCAGCTTCGTCGAGGGTCAGGTGCGGGGAGCGGGCACGGGACCAGCCGCCGGAGGAGTCGCCGACAATGGCGACGCCGGGGCGTTCGGCGGGGATGGCGGTGGCGGCGAGGGCCGCTTCCGGGGAGATGTCGGCGAGCGCCATGTTGGCCGAGGACTCGTCGTTCACGCGATGGCAGATGCGGCCGGTGAGCTGGGCGCGGAGCATGGTGGCGCCCTTGCCGAGTTCGGAGCCGAAGCGCTGGCCGCACACTTCCAGGTAGATGCCAGCGGCGCGGCCGAGCTGGGCGATACGAATGATCTTGGTGACCATGGCGTCGCGTCGCTTCTCGTCGTCCCGACTGGCCGCCAGGAAGAGTTCCGCCACCTCGTCGACGACGACCACGACGGGGACGGGCCGCACGTTCTCGGGCAGCCCCCAGATGTCGGAGGTGAGAGCGGTGTCCGGGCCGAACCCAGACTTCAGGCCGATGAGTCGGAACCGCGCTTCCATCTCCTCCAGCAGGGCGTCAAGGAGTTCGTTCGCCCGGTCCGGGGTGTCGGCGAGGGCCGACAGACGCGGCGCGAACGGGGCGAGTTCGACGCCCCACTTGCAGTCGATCCCGACGAGCACGACCGGTTGGCGGGCCAGACCGCACAGCAGGTTGCGCAGGAAGACGGACTTGCCGGACTGCGTTGCGCCGAGGATGAGTTCGTGCGGCACGGCGCGGAAGTCCCGTACGTGCCAACGTCCGTCGTCCCGCAGCGCCAGCGGGAGCGACAACAGACCGCCGCCGTTGCGTCGCCGGGAGGGCCGCACGTCCGCGAGCACGTCCCAGCCGATCAGCCGCAGTTCCAGCCGACCCGGCTTCGTCGGACGGATGTGTACGGCGTGCGCCGCCCAGGCATGTCGTAGCCGGTCGGCGGAGGCCATGAAGTCCTCCGGAGCCTGTCCGGTCGCCATCCGCAGGCGCATCACCAGACCGGAACCGGTCGGCACGGGGAAGGACCGCCGAGGCGGCACCGGGGCCGCTTCCCGCCCGATCATCCGGGCGGTGGCCCGGCGCATGGCCGACGCGGGGACGGTCAGGCCGCACGCGTCCATCGTGGCCCGGTACGTCGTCAACACCCGGACCGCGACGAGTGGATAGCCGACGAGCCACCAGAACGCGACTGGCGCACGGCGCCGCAGCACCAGCAACGCGACCAGGCCGAGCAGACCCAGAGCGAGCATCCATACGGTGTCGGTCATGGCGATCAGCCCTGCACCGGGGCCGGCGCGTTGACCATGACGGCGTCCGCCCGGTAGGCGATGCCGTGCCGCATCCGACCACCGAACTCACTCTCCCAGGGCCTGGCGACGAGCCCGGACACGATCACCGCCGCGCCCATCATCAGCCCCTCGCCAAGGCCCGATTCCGGAACGGTCACCTTGATCATGTCCGATCCGCCCTGCGCGATGAACACCAGCTCCAGCACCATCAGCCGCTGGTTGGTCACCGGGTCCACGGCGACCTCTCCGGTCTGACGGTCTTTCACCTTGACCTCCGGAAGCTTCGTGACCAGCAGCGTTGCGGCGGAGACGTCTACGGGGATGAAACGCATCTTCTGAACCTCACTGGACTACCGGGACCTCATAGGCCCGCTCGACTTGGATACCCCCCTAGACAGCGAGGGGCGACCCACCCCATCCGTCTAGGGGGGTTGACGACGACAGTAAACCGACGCGCCGTCAATTGTCTAGGGGGGTATACGGATCGGATGATGGACGACGACTTCTCCCGTGCGTCGCACGGCCGTGCCGGGTACCGTCCACCTGGTGAAACCGCATCCCTCCAGCAAGGTTCCCGACGGGCTGACGCGAAGGGCTCGGTCCTTTGTCACCGAGCACGGCGTCAAGATCGACACGAAGTCGATCGAGGAGCACAGGGACTGGTGGCTCGAGCGGAACATACCGACGGCAGTGATCGACCGGATGGCCGCCTACCAGCAACGATGGGGCGGCCTGGTCCTGCCGCCGGCACCGAAGTACGACGGAGGCCCCAAATACTTCCACCCCGACGCTCCTGAAGGCTCGCCCGCTGAAGGGTGGTCGTTCGAAGCGGGAGACCAACGGACCGCGGTCCCCTACTCGTTCATGATCGGGCCGAACGGAGAGTTCGGCATCCACTCACATCAGTGGACACCCCTTCACGCGACTGTCGAGGGGTGGGTGGAATCGCTCGCACTGGCCTACCACGCGTCCATGTGGGCGAAGCAGATCACCAAGGTCACCGGCAACGACGTCGACAGCATCCCGCTGGGCGCCTACGAGCCGGTGCGCGAGGTGAAGGGGCTGGCGGACACCTGGTGGCGAGGAGCCGACTCATTGGTGGCGGTGTACTCGGGGGAGGCCGACTCCCTGTCCTTCCCGGCCGCCCGCACTGCGCTGATCTACTCCGGCCTTGACGAGTGGGGGCTGCGAGGAGAAGTCGAGGACACGGACACCTGAATCGGCGGATCGCGGATTCCGGCCCCTGGCCTCGCTTCGGTCGTCCCGAGCTTCGGCAGGTCATCCCGCGCCTGTGCACGGCGTCTACAGACTCAGGACAGCACCCAATGCACGACGGTGGCATCATCCTGCGCCTTGCCGCGGGGCCAGCGCCGACCATCAGGATCGCTGGCCTCTGCCTCCCTCACGCGGTCGATCAATTCATCCGGACCAGACGAACCGAGAACCGCCAGCACCCCTTCCCATGTGGCAAGCCCGAAGGAGTCGACGAGTCGTGTCGCACCGTCGCTCAGCAGCGTCACGGACATCAGCGAGTCGAGCGGCGCCACCCCTGTAAGCGCGTGGCCGGCCGCTTGCGGATCAGGCCCGGCGATCCAGAAGCCGCCTGTCCGGTTGCGGAGCCCGGTCAGGGCGTCGCGGTACTTGGCCAGGGCGACAGCGTGCTCGGGTGAGCCGGTGGGCAGCTGATCGACCGGGCCGCGCAGCCGCTTGCCAACCTCGTCCAAGCGCTGGTCGGTGACGGCCGTCGTCTTCCCGTCCTTGTCGGCGAGGAGGAGGGTGGAGTCTCCGAGGACGAGGTATTCGAGACCTCCCGTGTTGGCCCGCACGGCAACGACTGTGCTGGTCGGACTGGCCTTATAGGTCAGGTCGCAGCCGTCCCCGTGCAGGGACCGGACGACACGGATCGAGTCGGCGAGGCAGTCGGCGAGTGGCCGGGCGGGGTGCGCCGTGATGGTGCTCAGCAGCAGCCCGCCCAGCGTCGCGGAGAACCACGCGATGCCGTGCAAGCATCCGGTCTCCGCCCCGGCCACGCCAGCACCGTCGAGGAGGACAGCCGCACCCGGGGCAGCTGCGGCAAAGTCCTCGTTCCCCCGTCCCGGATCAGCGGGCTGTGAGCCGAGGGCGACGTTCACGCCCCCGACTCCTCATCGTGCAGGTAGAGCGGGGTGAGCAGCTCGACGGACTGCGGCTCATCGGTCGCAGGGTCGTACTCGACGCTCACCAGCGTGGAGAAGTGACGTTCGCCCACCTGCCCCCAGAGCGCGTTGAGATCCGAGGCCAGGAGCTGCACGACACCGAGCGAGCCCGCCGTGTGGATTCCCGCGATGGCGAGGACAGAGCCGTTGCCGTCGGGCCGGGGCAGACGGCCGAGGTATCCGACGTCATGCGGCCGGTACGGCTCAATGTCCGCTCCAGCGCGGTAGGACGTGCCACTACGCCGGTCCACCAACGCCCACGGCTCCCCGTCCGGGTGCTCCCAGCCGAGTACCGGGTCCTGAGCGTACAAGTCGCTCATGGCCTGGGACATGCCCGGCCCGCAGACGACGACCAGGCCGTCCCGGTTGAGGTCGACCTCACCGCTCACCTGGACGTGACCGGAGCTGACGGCGAGTCCGTACGACTTGGCCAGCTCTTCGAGCCGCTTCCCGGAGTTCATGTCAGCCATGGCGACGACCGGACGCTTCTTCTCACCGTCCCACCGCAGCGGGGTGACGATCGTGACGGCGCCCGCCCCGAGGAACGCTCCCTCGGGCGCCGGCCCAGTGTGCCGAATCTGGTGGATGCGCCCACGGCTCAGGCCCGCCTTCTCGGCGATCTGCGCGTACGACAGCCCTTGCGCATGGAGGTCCTGAACCACACGGCGACGGAGCCGGGCGAGTTCGGTCACCTCCTGCTGCGCGTCGGCCAACCGCGTCGTGACCTCACGCAGGAGCAGGTACGGATCATCGATCGCCATGATCCGCTGCAACTCGTCCGACATGACCACACCTCCTAGAAGTACCCAGGAGTCTAGGGCCCTAGACGGAATGGGCGGGAGTCGCCTGCCCGAACGAACCCCGATCACGAAGAAGCCGGCTCTCCGCCGAGGCACTCCCTTGGGGCTCACCCTTCACAGCCCTTGAGGCAGACACCGAGTCCTGCCGCCCAGGAGAGCATCACGCACCGTTCCGCGGCAGCTCGGCCCACACGCAACGACCGCCGGCGGGCCGGTCCCGCACTCCCCAGTCCTTGGCGCAGGCCGCGATCAGCATCAGCCCACGGCCACCCTCTTCCACCTGGCTGGTCACACTGCGAAGCAGGGGCTCCTCGTCGCCGCCCTGGTCCGTCACCTCAACGCGCACCAGGTCGTCACCGAAGTGGACAGCGACGAGGAACCATCCTCGATACCAACCGCTGCGTGTGTGCCGGACAGCGTTGGCGGCCAGTTCGCCGACGATCAGCACGGCATCATCGACGACGTCCGAGCCCTCGTCGTCGAGCATGGCGGCGACGAAGTGACGAGCCTCGGCCACCTGCCAAGCCTGGCCCGGAAAGATGCGGCACCACTTTGTGGGCATGGGAAAGCACTCCTCACCGTCTAGGGGGCTAGACATCACACGGCAGACTATTCCCAGAGGCAAGCACCAGGCCAGGCATCTTGAGGAATTATTCCTCTAACGAGTGGCGGAGTCTCCCAACTCCTGAAACTCCTTCATCACGCTCAGGAGCAGTTCCCGCACCTCGGCACCGAAGACAGCCGCCTCCGCGAACCGGGCGAAGGCATCCTCATACGCAGCCAGTTCAGCTGCGTCGGTCAAGACCTGCTCACCGCGGAAGGTCTCGACGACGACCGCCCGCCGGTCGCACAAGGTGAACCCCTGGCGAGGCATGACCGGCACCGCACGACGCCACGGGATGACCCCGAGCTGCACCGTACTCAGGCTCTCGACAGCCAAGAGCCGGTCGAACTGGGCCAGCATGAGCGCGGGATTCCCCGGCCAGGTCCGCAGGACGCCTTCCGTCAGCACGAACACTGACTCCCGCCCCGGTTCGTACAGGAGGCTCTGCCGCTCCACACGGGCGGCGACAGCACGGCCGATGGCTTCGGGTGTCGCGTTCGGCGCGCTCTCGAAGACGTGGCGTGCGTACTCGGCGCTCTGGAGCATGGCCGGCAGGACAACGCACTGGAACGAGCGGACCAGGCTGGCGGAGCGCACCGCGTCGTCCAGGACACCCGCGGGACTTGCCTCGCCGGATACTTGGTCATCGTCCGGCGCGGCTTCCACCGCGGCCAGGAGCTCACGCACCTCACGGGTGGTCGGCTCGTCGAGACCCAACGCCGACGACAGGCGCCCCAGAACATCGGGGCTGGGAAGCATGCGCCCGTTCTCCACCTTGGACACAGTCGGTTGACCGACACCGGCGCGCTGCGCCAACACCGCACCCGTCAGACCGACTTCCAGGCGAAGCCCCCGAAGACGTGCCCCGAGCACCCTCAGCCGCTCCCGCCGTTCACTCCCCATACCCAGGGTTCTACACCACGGGACTGCGGGGACCAGGCCCATGAACCTCACTGCTCACGACCAGCAGCCCAGCCATGATTCAAACTTTCTCTACTGGTTCAAGGCGGCTCGCTCCGCTCCCCGCGCGCGGCCCGGCCCCCGGCCGGGCCTGCGCTCCAGTCTCCGCCCCGCTCCAGCCCGGCCGGCGCCCGTGCCACGCACACAGCAATCAGAGACCTGACGTGCGAGAAAGAGTACGTCGCGGCTGGGGCGGTCGCCTCCACGGCTTTAGGCAGCCACTTTGGCGCGAGCCTCGAAGATCATGGCCCCAACGTCGTGCTTTACCGGGCAGGTCCACAGACTGCCCGACGCGCCGGAAGCTTACGGGGCCATGATCACTCGCGCCAAAGCAGCTCCAGCCCAAAGCCGCTCCACCGACCTACACATGACCTGTGCGGGTCTCATACGCTCACGAAAGGACTGGCTAACGATTGAGGCCGTTGTTCCTGAGCCACTCGGATTCATCCAAGCCCACTCGACTAATCAGGCGACCCATTTCATGAGATACACGCAACGCATGCTCGGGACGCAGCTCGCCTACCCATAGAAATTCCTCACCGGCATCGCTGGTGAAGCACGGGATGCCCTGTTTGCCAATAGCTCTCACCACCCGCTCATCGCCAGTGCGACGAAACGGAACCATAATCATGTCATACGGCTTGGCCTTACTGGCGAGAACCCGCCTGCTCTTGCGGTGATCGAGAGCCAGGAAGTGGAACTCCTTTCCGAGTTCCACTTCAGATAGCGGAATCATCGGAAACCCGCGAGGCATATCCATCTCCAATCTCTCCGAGTCACAAAGCGGCTGCAAACATAGCAAGAATTCGAGTTTCGAATCCCCCTCTTCCAAATCCTTCAGCAAGTCCGTGGCTGATTTAGCTGAAGAGACCCCATCACCTCGAACCAAGATGGTTCCCAGCTGGAGAGTCGGTTCTTGCGCAGCACTATATCCACTGTGAAGATCCCTGGAGAAACAGGAGAGCCTGCCCAATTCCTCTTCCGATACGCGCGCTTGATCTGACGTCACAAATAGTGAGGCAACAGTTGCCACGTTATTGATGCCCAGCTTCCCACCCCGGGTATCGTGCAGTGTGGAAACATCGACAGATTCCTGCGAGAGGAGTCCCAAAACGCTCTCTGCCGAGACTTCCTTCAGAGCATCCTTTTTACCCTGCACAGACGGGGCGAACGCCGAATCAGCGAGCCGAGCCTTTGCCCATGACTGAATGCGCTCACGCGAAATCATATCGCCAGCACCAGCCGACTCCAGAAGTGACTGCACCTCTCGAGCTATCAGCTGGATAGCGAATCGCTTGCCCTCACCGCTGAGTATGTCATGGCTGACGAATGCCGGATCCAATTCGCTCCGGAACCGCTGCAGAAGCGCCGGCGCGTTGTCCCGCAGTAGGCTCAGACTTTTCAGTGCGAACCCCGGCAAGATGCCATGGGATGCTCGGGCAAACTCCCTCACGATTCTTTCAGGAAGCTCTACTTCAGGCACCACCGCCGCCTCATAAATAGGAGGACGGCTCACTCCAGCCTTTCCCAGAACCGAGATTCGAAAGTCCCTTGCTTCAAGCTGCAGCCTGTCGTCATCTTCGAGTTCATCCAGCTTATGGCCCTCATTCAGCAACATCTGACGAAGGACGTCTCGGACCCCATAAAGGTCGGGATCATTTGTGTAGACGCAAATCAGTCGTAGCCGCCCGAGCTTGCCCTGTTCGGTCTTCAACAAGCGGGCCACGAGCCGAGATGTGGTCTGGCCTGTGTCACCATTCAGTGACCAGTCGAGCACCAAGACATCAGATCGCATGAAGAGACGGTCATAGCTCCCCTCGGTCAGGGCATTCCGTTGTTCGACGGTAGCTGGACGCAAGTACCCACAGACCAGCCCGTAACCTGCAAAGGCTTCTGAGAGTACAGCGCCATCTAGATCCGATTCGACTCGTGGGACCTTTCCTTCCTGGCGGGCTTTTGGAGGTTCCTGCGAAGCTGCCGGCCTTCCTTCTGACTCTGCTGGCACAGAAAAAGGATCAAAGCCGTCAAAGACTTCATCGTCTCCCGTAATATCCTCGCCCTCAAGCGGCTCAATAGCCACCTGATCGTCAACGACGACAACGGTTTGTAGGTAGTGCCTGGCGGCATCAACCGACCAGTGCTCAAGCTCCTCAGTCATTCTTCCTCCCCCAACTCGCTCGCTTCGATGTCGTCTGGCGGATTGATCGAGAAACTCGCGCCTACGCCCTGCCCTCCGGGCCCCGGCAAGGATGCCGCACTATCCGGCCATGGCAGACCACCATCAGCGACCGCTTCCAGCGACCATCCGCTTCTCTGCAGTACGTCTCTGCTGATCTTCAGGCCTAGCCCCCGCCCCCCCGGCTTTCGCGAGAACCCATGCTCAAAAATCGCTTCGCGGTCACGGAGCGAAATGCCAGGACCGTTATCCTCAACAATCAAGGCGCCACCCCGCTGCCCCAACTGCACAATACGAGGCTCCGGCCTATCTGCCAGCCAAAAGATCGCATTATCAACCAAGTTGACAAAGACAGGGTAAAACGTAGACGGGTAGCCCACAAAGGAATAGTCTTCGAACGACGGACTCACCCGGAGATCGACATCGTGACGCCGAAACCTCTCACCGAAAAGATCGCGAACGAATTGCGCCACTTGGAAACCTCTAATATTTGTTGGCTTCCGGTACAACCTCCTCTGCAGCGGCGTGAAAAGCGTTAGGTAATTATCCAGGTGCTCGAAAGCAGTCGCTAGCTCCCGCTCAATATGGCCGAGTTTCTCATTCCGCTGACCCCAAGGGCGCAAAGCACGCAGATTTCGCCTCACGGTCTTAATGCTTGACGAGAACTCGTGATTGATCAGCTCTACGGCTCTTCCCAGCTGTGTAAGTTCGAGATCTGTGTCCACCTGCGCACGAAGGGCAATAACCTCCTCTTCCACAGCCTCAAGCTGTTCATCCAAGCTGAGGCCACGAGACACGCTCTCAAAGCTTCCTAGAAATCGGCGGATTGGATCCAATGATTCCTTCTGCCGCTGAAGCTCTCTCTCCAGTTCCTGCAGAAGTCGTCGGCGCAAAGCGAAAAGGTCATCTTCCGTTGCTGACGGTGGAAGGTCTGTAATTCGTCGCGTCAGCTCCCTAGCAAAGTCTGACGCATTTTGAACTGCCGAACGAACTTTGCCTGAGATGCCGTCGGAAATCTGCTCAGATCTCGTCCGGATCGCTTGAACATCTTGCGACCAGTCGTAAAGATCCCGGCTCGCGGACTCCTCGAAATCCTCCTTGATTCTTTCTCTCAGGTGTGAGATCGGCGCCAAACGCCCAGCCCGGATTGCTGTCATCTCACTGATTCTGACAGCGGCCCCAGGCACGACAGCAGTTACCAGCTCATCCCGAAGTCGCTCATAAACATTCCAATCCCTGCTGGTTTCGCGATCAAGTCCTACCCCGTCGGGTTTACGTAGCGTGTAGTTATGAACTAGGCTTTCCAGATCTCTGCGAGCCGCCTCTTCTAGCTCAAGGGTGGATTCCAGAGCATCTGGTGCAGTATCACTAAGACGAGCAAGTTCGCGCTCAACACGCGATACCGTGTTAGCAACTAGCGTGGCAGGTTTCGATTCAGAAAATTCTCCAATTACTTGTTGAAGTCGAAAACGAAAACCGTCACGCTGCGCATCAGCGACTCTGGCGCGCGCACGACGAATCTTCTCTGTACGTTGGAGTTCGTCTCGCTTCGCTAGGAATTCCTGCCCTTGCGTGCCGCTGGACCTAAAGAAGTCGGCGGCAAGCTGAACCATGAAATTCTCGAGAATGCCTCTCATTTGCCGGTACGCGATATTTTCGCGAAATCCCTCACGACCGGCCTTCTCCTGCAAGGCAGGATTCGAAGAAGACGACAGCTCGATAGCCCCGAACATCCTCCGATACGAGAAGAAGTAGTAACCCTGGTTTCGGCTCCGCCGCTCTTCGATCTGGAGATAATCTACGTCACTCTGGCCGTAAGGAAGAATTCTAATGCCGTCTTTATACACGTACAATCCCGCGATTTTTTCTAGTTTTGCAGAAATATCTCCATGGTCTTGAGGCGTGAGACTGCTCTGCGCCAGGCTGTAGTGCACGTATGCAAAGTGAATCTTAAACGGACCACATTGAGTTGCAGCCCCTCGCCCCGCCCGCCACGGGATAACGTGGTCTACGGGATCTTCTCTGTAAACAGACACCTGCCCACGAAATGTTCCGTACTCATCAAACGTTCCGGAGAATTCGTGATCAGCTTTTTTAAAATCAGATCGCCTGAAAAATTCATCGCCATCTAGAACGTCCGTGGCAACACCGTCATCGGTGCGAACCACGAATGACGTCTTCATTTCTGGTTCTCTGGCGTCTGTCGACATTGAATTCGAGAATCCAGCCAACAACTTGAAGAGACGGCTCGCTTGGCCCTTGTTTGCGTTACTTCCTTCAATCTCTCCTGGCAGAGATTCGTCGACAGGCGTTACGATGAATGCCGTTCCATAACCAGCGTTGCTGGTGATATGTGGACCAGGAATCCGTTCAATAATTGTGGGGTCGATCTGATCTAGCTGAGCCAGCTGATCGCGG
Source organism: Streptomyces sp. NPDC005811 (assembly GCF_040630405.1). Classification (NCBI taxonomy): domain Bacteria; kingdom Bacillati; phylum Actinomycetota; class Actinomycetes; order Kitasatosporales; family Streptomycetaceae; genus Streptomyces; species Streptomyces sp. NPDC005811. The sequence continues at coordinate 4,519 of NZ_JBEXXK010000040.1, read as the reverse complement.
ATCGTCGCTTCGGTTGTCCTATCCAGTCGACCAGAGAGGCGGACCAAGTTCGCACGAACCTCGTCAGTCAATTGCTCGACCACTGATCGATCAACTGTTCCTACCACCGGAATGACGGGAATGTGGATATCTTCAAGATTCACACCGGGTGCACCGAAAAGAGTCCAAGGGAGCAGGGCTGCGATAACCGGGGATGGATTCTCTTCGACTGCTAGCGGGGGGCGCTGCCGCGTCAGCACTAGGGTTTGGGAACCGAGTGCAGCAATAGCAAGACGTCCGATCCCCTTCTCTCCCATGACAGGGCGCTTCGTGAACCCCAGGGGGATTGGTGGTGGTGGGAGCCGCCCTCCCGCAGCCTTGCTGTCAGTCCCAATAGTAAGCCACCGTTCCAAGAAGTCCCTTTGGCTCATGCCCACTCCGTCGTCGCGCAGGATCAATACGTTGCGATCCTTTAGCCAATCAACGACTACAGATTTGGCATACGCGTCAAAGGAATTCTTGAAGAGTTCATTGATTGCTGTGGGAATGCCTGCAATCTGCTGCCGGCCGAGCATGTCCACCGTTCGGGCCGAGGTGCGAAAGTTAGCCACGCTAGCGAACTCCTGACGAGGATCGGGGCCCGGGATACCCTCAGGCCCGATCATGCTAGCGGTGCATACCCCCACTCGTGGAGGCTTTCGAACGCTTCGCCGCTCCACGGGTAGTGGCAACGCCTTCTCTTACGTCTGGAGCTGGAGCAACGTGCCTAGAGGCTTAGCTCCGGAGCGCCAGCTAGCCGGGGCCGGCGGCGCTGAAGGATGGCCGGGTGCGTCAAGGCAAGCGCCCGCTTGTGGTGTTGACCAGTAGAGGACGGGGTCAAGATGAGAAGCGTCGCGTCCTCAGGATGCGCGGCCTGGTAGACCTGGGGAGTGGCCTGGAGAAGATTCACTCCCGAGGCGCAGTACTCCGAGTCGGCCCTTCGTTGCTTGAAGATGGTGTGCTGTACCTGTCTGCCTCTCGAACGAGGGCTAACACCAAGTCGTGATCGGTGCTGGTTAGTCGTCGGTTCCCGAGCCACGCGGCGAACTAGCCGGCACCCGACCTTCAGACGTACCTGAGCAACGTTCAAGTGCAGAGATGACCTCCGCAGCTGCCACCTCAGGAGCCTCGTGCTCCCAGACACGGACAACTGTCCATCCCTGCTCACGGAGTCGGGCGTTCGTATCGGCGTCTCGGGCCCGGTTTCCCTCGATTTTCTCTTGCCACCAGTGCGAGCGTTTCACAGCCGGGCGGTAGTGCTCGGGGCAGCCATGCCAGTAGCAACCGTCCACGAATACGGCGACGCGTGCCTTGAGGAATACAAGGTCTGCGGTGCGACGGAGAGTCCCAATCGGCCGAGCGTCGACTCGGTAGCGTAGCCCTTGACGGTGAAGCAGTGAGCGGAGCTGGCGTTCAGGCTTGGTGTCGCGGCTCCTGTTGGCGGTCATCACAGCGCGCACAGCTGTGGAGGATGCCTTGGAGTCACTGGGCAAGACTTCGTCTCGAACCAGGCCCGCCGCGCGAGCCATCGCCCAAGCTTGCAGCAGATTGGCCGCTCGAGTAGCCGCGTCGACTTCACCTATGTAGTTCTCGCGGGTGCGTCCTCCCTCAGACCACCGAAGATAAGCGCGGATGCGACGCGTTCGACGATAAACCCGTAGGGCAATGGAACCCGTGGCTCGCTTGTCTTCGTCTAGGACAACGACACGGCGATGCCGGCCCCCAGCCGCACGATCCTGCTCCCCTGAGCGGGCTGCGCGAGACATCCCCGGACGCGGCTTCCATGCCCGATCCGGAGGAAGTTGGTTGCTCCAGCCGCGTTGGGTCACACCCGCCCCTCAGCATCGTCCAATGCGTCACGCACAGCGGCGGCGAAGACCTCTCCCAACCTGACAGGAACAGCGTTGCCGAGCTGGCGCATCCGCTCACCACGAGGGCCAGCAAGGACCCAGTCATCAGGGAAAGTCATCACTCGCGCCGTCTCTCGGACGGTCATGTATCGACACCCGGTGCCGTCGAAGGTGGGGTCATCTAGGCGCACCACGGACTCACCGCCGGGAACACCGTGCACACCGGCCTTGACCGTCTTAGCAGGGCGGTCAAGTTCGTTGGGAGTGTGGCCAGCATAGATACGGGCACCGGGCCAGCCGATGTGATCAGGAATTCCTTCGACCATGAGTCTGCCGTGGACAGCCTCCAGCGAAACGGGAGGCAGTGGCTTTTTTTCGTTTTCATCAATACCCGCGATGGCGTCACGGAGCGTGCGCCACGGCTTCTTACCATCCGGCATGAGGGGCAGCGGCGGCAGATTTGCCATGACTTTCCCGCGTACCTCGTCGATGCCCAGAACGTCGTCGTGCCGCTTCCAGTACGTCCCGTCATACATGGAGTGAACCAGTGCGGCCTCCGAATACTGTGGCTCGGGCTTGAACCTGTCCCAGGCCACCCCCAGGTCCGAGCGGAACGCAACGATGATTACGCGTTGCCGGACCTGGGGGACACCGTAATCTGCAGCGTTGACCGGCATATACGTGACGTCGTAGCGCTCCGACGGATCGGCACTACCCTCTCGCAGTACCTTCCGAAGAACCTCATCGTGTTCTTCCCATGTGGCACCTTCGGCCCGCTGGACGAAGGGAAGGCTCATTTCCCGAATGATGTACTCGAAATACGGGGAGAATGATTTCCGGAGCAGGCCGCGTACATTCTCACAGATCACGGCCTTGGGGCGCATTTCGCGAATCGCTCGGAACATTTCGGGGAACATGTTCCGCTCGTCCTCGGTACCCTTAGCCACACCTCCGAGACTGAACGGCTGGCAGGGCGGCCCACCGGCAAGGACATCTACCGTCGCATCCCGCAGGAACTCGAACGACGGGATTTGCCGCACATCCCCGGGTACCAAAGGCCAGCCAGCGGCGCGCCGCCCCGGGTGGCCCTTCCCCGGCTCGGGCATGGACACGTCGTCTAGGTCTCGGGGAAGCGCCCCGTTCTCAGTCAACGTCTCCAAGGCCCGTTTGGCGAACTCATTGACCAGGAGCGGCCGGAAGCCCGCGTTGTGTACAGCCATCGCTAGGCCGCCTCCACCCGCGAAAAGCTCAACAGACGTCCTGTCGGTGAACTTGTGTTTCTCCTGATCAGACATGACCAAAGCGTACCGCGGACTTGTTGATCATGGGGACAGACCTGCGCAAGTACTGCTTCACCAGGGGAAACGCACGACTAGAGTGATCGCCGCATCAGCAGGCATCGGTCGAGGAGGGGGACTGCACCACATGTCGGAGGCATCACCTGTGAATGGCGGCCGCAGGCCGCGCAACTGGCGCGAAACCGCGCTTCGCCCTGATCCCTACGACCCGCTGACACTGGAGAACCTCGGGCGCAGCATCGAGATGCAGATGCTGGAGATGGAGCCGGCCCCGCTCACCGACGTGCCTCTGATGATAGGAGCCGGAATCTACGCCCTCTACTACGTCGGCTCCCATGAGCTGTACGCACCCATCGCAGAGCCGTACTGCCAGAGTCCCATCTATGTGGGCAAGGCCACTCCGGAGGGCGGGCGTAAGGGCACCGGGTCTGGCGCCGCTGACGATGAGGACGCCCTATGGGATCGCCTCCGAGACCATCGGCGATCCATCGAACAAGCTTACGATCTCGACGTGGCGGACTTCCGAGTGAGGTACCTGGTCGCCGTCGACTTCTTCGTCTCCCTCGCCGAGCAGGTCATGCTTCGACAGTTCAGGCCGGTGTGGAACGCCATCGTTGACGGCTTCGGGAATCATGCACCGGGTAGCGGCCGGACCAGCCAGGCGCGGCCCCCGTGGGACGACCTCCACCCTGGGCGCTCGTGGTCGGCACCGGAGAAGATGCCGAAGCCCAGTCAGTACACCGCCCAAGAGTCGAGGATCCGAATTCTGAACCACTGGAAACAGTTGGGCCTCATCTCCTAAGCCGCTTGGCTTCCTGCGGAGTTACTCCAATGCGGCAAGTGCCAGAGCAAAGAGCTGAACGGGTCTCGCCGAGTCCGAAGTCGTAGGTCCACCGCGCGGTTCACAGGGTCGCATGCCAGGTGCAACGGTCGGCATCAGTCAGTCCCACGACTGAGGTCTCACATCTAAGCGATGCTCAGCAGCCCGTGGACTATCCGTGGACTGGGCCTGCCCGACCTACTGCAGTTGGGGCCGCGACCTGCCGCGTTGCCCAGTCCTCAAGCGGCCTCCGGAGCCGTGTGCGCAGGTTCGAATCCTGCCGGGGGCACCTTGATTCAGGTGCCCAAAGACCCCGCCATCAGCGAGAACGCTGGGGACGGGGTCTTCGCGTATGTGTAGGCGGATGGTGCCCGAAGCCGATCTGTGTCGGGGTCTGTGGCCAGCTGTCAGTGCAACCTCTGCGGTGGCCGGTGAGTCCTAGTGACCTGGTTTTGAGTTCTGGGCTCGCCCCATGAGTCGTGTTCTGTTTCAGATCTTGTGCTCTGCCTGACGGAGCCGGCATCGTTCCGGTG
>NZ_JBEXXK010000039.1:0-113656 GCF_040630405.1 Streptomyces sp. NPDC005811 | reverse complement strand
TGTGGCGGGAGCTGCCGCCTTGGTGATTACGCCGTAATCACCTGCCGGGGCAGTTCCAGGCCGGATCCGGCCCCCGCCCACTCGGTGGGAACGGGACACCGGGCGTCGGGCACGGCGCAGTGTACGGCGCGGCAGCGGCCCTTCCGGCCGATCCGTGCCCGGTTGAGTCAGCTCCGCGGACCGCCCGGTCGACGAGCTGACGGACTCCGTGGGGCAGCTGACGGATTGCCGGGGCGCTCTTTGGCGACCCCCGAGCCGGCGGCACACGATCGGCGCACCAAGCCGTCCCCGTGTCCGAGGAGTTCACCATGGCCAGCCAGCCGCAGGCCGAAGCCGAGCGGCGGGGCGTGTCCCCCGCCGTCGCGGCCCCGCCCCGCCCCCGCGCCGCCGAGCCCCGGGTGGTGGTGCGCACCTCGGCCGGGCTGATCGCGGGCGAACGAGTCGGCCGTGGTGCCGTCTTCCGCGGTGTCCCCTACGCACGGCCGCCGCTGGGCCCCCTGCGCTTCGCCTCCCCGCGGCCGCCCGAGTCCTGGCACGGGGTGCGCGACGCCGTGCGCTTCACCGACGTCTCCCTCCAGAGCGTCATCCCCAACCGGCCCGTGCCGCCCAGCAGCGAGGACTCGCTGTACGCCAACGTCTGGACACCCGACCCCGGCGGCAGCCTGCCGGTCCTGGTCTACATCCACGGCGGCGGCTGGCAGGCGGGCGCCGGCAGCATGCCCGCGTACGACGGGGCCCGGCTCGCCGAGCGCGGCGACCTCGTCGTCGTCACCTTCAACTACCGGCTCGGCGTCCTCGGCTTCGGCCTGCACGAGGAACTCACCGACCCGGACACCGGCCACTTCGCCAACTGGGGTCTGCAGGACCAGAAGGCGCTGCTGCGCTGGGTGCACGCCAACGCCGCCGCCTTCGGCGGGGACCCGGGCAACATCACCGTGTGCGGCACCTCCGCGGGCGGCGCCACCGCCTGGCAGCTGGCCCTGCTGCCCGAGCTGCGCGGGCTGATCCGGCGCATCGTGTCCATCAGCCCCAGCCATGCAACCCCGCCCGCGACCGCCCTGACACCCGAGGACGCCCGTACCGCGTACGAGGCCGTCGCGGGCCGGCTGGGCACCACCGTCGCCGGTCTGCGCGAGGTGCCGGCCGCCGCGCTCGCCGCGGCCTGGGAGGAGCTCTTCGCCCCGCGCCCCGAGGAGCGGATCGTCGCCAGCGGGCGCTGGTACCGCGGCCCGGTGGTCGACGGGCGCACCACGCCCGCCCACGACCACCGGCTGCCCGGCCCCGAAGTGCCCGTGCTGTCCGTCCACACCCGCACCGAGGGCTCCTTCTACACCGGCCCGGCCTCCCCGCAGCCTGCCCCCGCCCCGCGCGGGGAGGCCGAGCTGCGCCGGGCCGTGCGCGAGGTGCTGTCGCTGGGCGAGCCCGGCGCGGACGACCACCTGGCGGAGACCTGCGTCGCCGCCTACCGGGCCGCCGCCGTGGACGCCGGCCTGCCCCGCGACCCGCTCACCCTGTGGACCGAGATCTGGGGCGACGCGTACTTCCGGCACCAGATCGTCCGGTTCGCCGAGCGCCACGCCCGGCACGGCGACTCCCCCCTGTACACGATGGAGTTCGCCCACGAGGCCCGCCCGCCGCACTTCGGCACCCCGCACGAGGCCACCTCGCCGTTCCTGTTCGGCACGCACCGGCTGCCGCAGTTCGCCCAGATCCTCGGCGACGGCTCCGTGGAGCGGCTGTTGTCCGACGTGTTCATCGACGCCGTGGCCGCCTTCGCCCGTACGTCCGTCCCGCGCACCCCGAACACGCCGGACTGGCGGCCGTTCACACCGGACGCCCCGAGCACGCTCGTCCTCGGCGGGCCCGGGGTCGTCGAGGTCGCCCACCCGGCCAAGCTCGCCCAGCTCGGCTTCTGGGACGCGGTGGGCTGGGCGCCCCGCCCCCACTGACCCGCACCCTCTCCGACCTTCTCCCGTACCCGTACCCCCTGTTCACCCTGTCCGCACCCGTATCCGCAGCCGTGGCGTGCGCCGCGCTGCCAGCCGTCCGTGTCTGGAGACAACCGTGGACGATTCCTTGCTCGACATCGAATTGAAGATCACCCCACAACAGCCGCAGTGGGACGACCTGGCCCAGGTGGGCCGGGTCCGCTCGGACCTGGCGAGCCGTCCTCCTCTGGTGAGCGTCGACGACGTACGCACCCTGCGCAGGCGGCTCGCCCGGGTGGCGGCCGGCGAGGCCCTGGTCGTGCAGGCCGGGGACTGCGCCGAGAACCCCGAGGAGTGCACCGCCGGGCACGTCACCCGCAAGGCGGCCGTGCTCGACCTGCTCGCCGGGGCGCTCCGGCTCATCAGCGGCAAGCCCGTGATCCGCGTGGGCCGCATCGCCGGACAGTTCACCAAGCCGCGCTCCCGGCCCACCGAACTGGTCGGCGGCCTCGAACTGCCCGTCTACCGCGGCCACCTGGTCAACGGCCCCGACCCCACCCCGGAGGGCCGACGCCCCGACCCGCTGCGCCTGCTGACCGGCTACATGGCGGCCGACGAGATCATGTGCCACCTCGGCTGGCGCCTGCCCGCCCCGCCCGACCGCATCGACCCCGAGGTGTGGACCAGCCACGAGGCGCTGCTGCTCGACTACGAGGTCCCGCTGCTGCGGCGGGAGGACGACGGCATGCTGCTGTCCTCCACCCACTGGCCGTGGATCGGGGAGCGCACCCGGCAGCCCGAGGGCGCCCACGTCGCCCTGCTGGCCGGCGTGACCAACCCGGTGGCCTGCAAGGTCGGCCCGACCACCAGCGTCGAGGACCTGCTGGAGCTGTGCCGGCGACTGGACCCGCGGCGCGAGCCGGGGCGGCTCACCCTGATCGCACGCATGGGCGCCGACAAGGTCGCCGACGCGCTGCCGCCGCTCGTCGAGGCGGTGCGTGCGGCCGGGCACCCGGCGATCTGGCTCACCGACCCGCTGCACGCCAACACCGTCACCACCCCCGGCGGGTTCAAGACCCGGTACGTGGAGGCGGCCGAGCGCGAGGTCGCCGCCTTCCACCACGCGGTCGTCCACCACGGCGGCATCGCGGGCGGACTGCACCTGGAGACGACGCCCGACGCCGTCCTGGAGTGCGTGTCCGACGCGAGCATGGCCGACCGGGTGGGCGACGCCTACGAGAGCTTCTGCGATCCGCGGCTCAACGCCGGCCAGGCCGTCTCGGTGGTCTCGGCCTGGCCGGCGTGAACCGCCCCGTGTCCGACCGTCCCCGCGCGCACGGCATGCAAAGGAGAACGCACGACATGCACAGCGAGAGCGCAAGCGAGAGCAGACTGGCCCTGGTGACCGGCGCCGCCGGTGGCATCGGCGAGGCCGTCGCCCGGGTCCTGGGCGAACGGGGCGTCGCCGTGGCCGCCGTCGACCGGGACGCCGAGCAGCTCGGCGAGGTCATCGGCAAACTCGGCGCGGACGCGCTGCCGGTGGCGCCGTTCCCGGCCGACGTGACCGACGGCGCGGCGGTGGAGGCCGTCGTCGCCGAGATCGAGAAGCGCCTCGGCCCCGTCGACTACCTCGTCAACGCGGCCGGTGTGCTGCGGCTCGGCGAGGTCAGCACGTTCAGCGACGACGACTGGGCCAGCACGTTCGCCGTCAACACCACGGGGGTCTTCCATCTGTCGCGCGCGGTGGTGAGCCGTATGGTGCCGCGCGGGCGGGGAGCCGTCGTGACCGTCGCCTCCAACGCGGCGGCAACGCCCCGCAGCGGGATGGCCGCGTACGCCGCGTCCAAGGCCGCCGCGGAGATGTTCACCAAGAGCCTCGGGCTGGAGGTGGCGCGGTACGGGATCCGGTGCAACATCGTGGCGCCGGGGTCCACGGACACGCCGATGCTCAGCTCCATGTGGCACGACGACTCCGGGCCGCGGGCCACGCTCGCCGGGAACCTCGACGCCTTCCGGGTCGGCATCCCGCTGGGGAAGCTCGCCCAGCCGCAGGACGTGGCTCGTGCCGTCGCCTTCCTGCTGTCCGATCAGGCGTCGCACATCACCCTGCACACCTTGACCGTCGACGGCGGCGCGGCGTTGGGCGCCTGAGCGCTCCGCCGGAAAGGCGGTTCGCATGCGGACCTCATCTAACCCGCTCAGTGGCTCCGTCATCCGAAACTGCAGGAAAGGAAACCGAGTTCGTCATGGCCGGACTTCCGCCCATCGCGTCGTACCCCCTGCCCACCCCGTCCGAACTGCCCGCCAACACCGCGCCGTGGATTCCCGACCCGGAGCGTGCGGTTCTGCTCGTGCATGACATGCAGCGTTACTTCCTCGAGCCGTTCCCCGATCCTCTGCGCGGCCAACTCGTCGAGAACGCGGCGCAATTGCGGGATCGGTGTGCCGAGCTCGGGGTGCCCGTCGCCTACACCGCCCAGCCCGGCGGGATGAGCGAGCACCAGCGCGGGCTGCTCAAGGACTTCTGGGGGCCGGGCATGCGGCCCGCGCCCGCCGACCGCGAGGTGGTCGACGCGCTCGCCCCCCGCGACGGGGACTGGCTGCTCACCAAGTGGCGTTACAGCGCCTTCCACCAGACCGACCTGCTCACCCGGATGCGGTTCCACCGGCGCGACCAGCTCATCGTCTGCGGGGTCTACGCCCACGTCGGCGTGCTGGTCACCGCGGTCGAGGCGTTCAGCCACGACATCGAGACGTTCCTGGTTGCCGACGCCGTCGCCGACTTCGACGAGAGCCACCACCGGATGGCCGTCGAGTACGCCGCCGCGCGCTGCGCGGTCGTCACCACCACCAAGGAGGTCCTCGCATGACCGGCACCCGCGCCTGCCACCCCGACCAGGGCGGTCCGCTCGACGACATCCTCGGCCCCACGCCGCCGCCGTTCGCCCTGCTGTACCGCCCCGAGGCGACCGGCACCGGGGTACTGGACGTCCTGGTGGGCGAGGTGAGCGAGCACCGGACACTGGCCGGTATACCGCTGCCGGCGCCCACCGCGGGCACCGGCGGCCCACGGCACGACGTCCTCGCCCTCGTCCCGTACCGGCAGATATCCGAGCGCGGCTTCGCCGGGCACGACGACGGCACCCCGCTGGTGGCGCTGAGCGTCACCCGGCAGGAGACGGTCCCGCTGGCCGCCGCACTGCAACTGCTGCCGGACGAGCCCATCCGGACGGCCGCAGGCCGCTTCGACGTCGACGACGACGCCTACGCGCAGACCGTCCGCCGGATCATCGCCGACGAGATCGGCACCGGCGAGGGCGCGAACTTCGTCATCAAGCGCACCTTCACCGCCGACATCTCCGACTACACCCCACGCAGCGCCCTGAGCTTCTTCAAGCGGCTGCTGGAGCGGGAGAAGGGCGCGTACTGGACGTTCGTCGTGCACACGGGTGAGCGCACGCTGGTCGGGGCCACGCCCGAGCGGCACATCAGCGTGCAGGGCGGGACCGCGGTGATGAACCCGATCTCGGGGACGTACCGCTATCCGGCCTCCGGGCCCACCCTGCCGGAGGTGATGGACTTCCTCGCCGACCGCAAGGAGGCCGACGAGCTGTACATGGTCGTCGACGAGGAACTGAAGATGATGGCCCGGATCTGCCCGGGGGGCGGGCGGGTCACGGGACCCTTCCTGAAGGAGATGGCCCGTCTCGCGCACACCGAGTACTTCATCGAGGGGCGCACCGACCGCGATCCGCGCGAGGTGCTGCGGGAGACGCTGTTCGCGCCGACCGTGACCGGCTCGCCGCTGGAGAGTGCCTGCCGGGTCATCGGCCGGTACGAGCGGGAGGGGCGCGGCTACTACAGCGGGGTCGTCGCCCTGATGGGCAGGGACGCCGAGGGCCGCTCCGCCCTCGACTCGGCGATCTGCATCCGCACCGCCGACATCGACGCGGCCGGCACGCTGCGCATCGGCGTCGGGGCCACCCTGGTGCGCCACTCCGACCCGCTGTCCGAGGTGGCCGAGACCCGAGCCAAGGCGGCCGGGCTGCTCGCCGCGCTGGAGGGTGGGGACGGGGGCCGGTTCGCGGCCCACCCGCAGGTGCGGCGGGCGCTGAAGCGGCGCAACGAGACCATCGCCGGCTTCTGGCTCGCCCAGGACACACCGCCCGCCGGGCAGACGGCGCTGCCGCCGGGCCGCCGGGTGCTCGTGGTGGACGCCGAGGACACCTTCACCTCGATGATCGGGCACCAACTGCGCTCCCTGGGGCACGAGGTGACGGTCCGCCGGTACGACGAGCCGTACGATCTCGAGGGTCACGACCTGGTCGTGATGGGGCCGGGGCCCGGTGATCCGCGCGATCTGTCCCACCACAAGATCGCCCATCTGGACGCCGCGACCGGCAGGCTGCTGGCCGAGCGCCGGCCGTTCCTCGCGATCTGCCTCAGCCATCAGGTGCTCAGCCGCCGGCTCGGCCTGCACCTGCGCCGCCGGGCCGTCCCCAACCAGGGCGTGCAGGTGGACGTGGATCTCTTCGGGCGGCGCGAACGCGTCGGTTTCTACAACACGTTCGCGGCCGTGAGCGCTGAGGACAAGACGGAGGCGGGCGGCACCGGCGTGGTCGAGATCGCCCGCGACCCGGAGAGCCAGGAGGTGCACGCGCTGCGCGGCGAGTTCTTCGCCTCGATGCAGTTCCACCCCGAGTCGGTGCTCACCCAGAACGGGGTGGCCATCATCGGTGACCTGGTGCGAGGCCTGCTGGCCGGCCTCCCGGTGGCGCCCGCGGCGTGACATCCCCGCGGTCGGCCCGGCACCCGGTGCCGGGCCGGCCGCCCCAGCTGACGTACTCCCCGGCGACCTGACGGCTTCGCCGTCCGGGCTTTGTCCGCGGCCGGGCGGTCTCGGGAGCATCGGGCTGCGCGGGGAGGCCCGAACTCCGACGGAAGGGTCACACAATGATCACCACGGGTACGGCCCGGAGCGGCCGGCCGAACACCGGCATCGCCATCCTGGGCACCGGCTCCTGTCTGCCCTCTCATGTGGTCGGCAACGACGAGGTGGCAGCCGCCGCCGGGGTCACCGACGAATGGATCGTCCGCAAGACCGGGATACGAAGCAGGCGCCGGGCCAAACCGGACGAGGCCACCTCGGACCTGGCCGTCGCCGCAGGCCGCGCTGCGATGGAGGCCGCCGGCATCGGCGCCGCGGACCTCGCGCTGATCGTCGTCGCCACCTCCACGCCCGACCAGCCCCAGCCGGCCACCGCCAGCGTGGTCGCCGACGGCCTCGGGGCGGGCCACGGCACCGCCGCCTTCGACGTCAACGCCGTCTGCAGCGGCTTCGTGTTCGCGCTGAACGCCGCCCAGCACCTCCTCGCGGGCTCCGACTCACCGTACGCGCTGGTCATCGGCGCGGACATCTACTCCCGCATCCTCGACCCCGCCGACCGGCGTACCGCGATCCTCTTCGGCGACGGCGCCGGCGCGGTGGTGCTCGGGCCGGCCCGGCCCGGTCACGGTCTGCTGGCCGGACGGCTGGCCGGGTTCGGTGCCGAACGCGATCTGATCGAGGTGCCGGCCGGGGGCAGCCGGCTGCCCGCGAGCGCCGAGACCCTCGCCGAGGGCCGGCACTACTTCACCATGAACGGGCGCGGTGTCCGCGACTTCGTGAACGCCACGGTCACCCCGGCCATCACCGCCTTCGTCGAGGAGTCCGGCTTCGGCGCCGGCGACCTCGACCACTTCGTGCCGCACCAGGCCAACGGCCGGATGCTGGAGGCCCTCTCGGCCACCCTCGGCATCCCCGACGGCCGCACCCGCTACACCTACGAGGACTTCGGCAACACCGGAGCCGCATCCGTCCCCATCACCCTCGACCACACGGCCCGCTCCGGGCGGATCGGCGACGGGGACCTCGTACTGCTGGCCGGTTTCGGCGGTGGCATGGCGATGGGCCTGTCGCTGCTGCGCTGGCAGCTCAACCACCCCTCGACCACCACCCCCGACCTCTAAGGAGACAGTGATGTCGGACGCCATCATGGACGACTACCTGCGCCGCATCGGCGCCAAGCGGCCCGAGCGGGCGGACCTCGAAGGACTGCGCCACCTGATGGAGCGTCACCTCCTGTCGGTGCCCTTCGAGAACCTCGACTACCACATCGAGGGCACGGACATTTTCATGGACGAGCGCGTCCTGGAGAAGATCGTGTACGGCAACCGCGGCGGCGGCTGCTACGAGGTCAACCCCGCCCTGTACTTCCTGCTGACCTCGCTCGGCTACGAGGTCGACATCCTGCCGGGCTGGGTGCACCGCCCGGGCGGTGTGCTCGGTCCCTTCCTCGGCCATCTGGCGCTGCGCGTGAAGGCGGACGGCGAGGACTGGCTGGTCGACGTCGGCTTCGGCCGCAACAGCCGTTTCCCGCTCAACCTGGCCTCCCGCGAGGTGCAGCACGACCCGCACGGCGAGTACCGGCTGCACGACGCGGACGACGGCGCCGTCGACGTGTACCTGGGCGGCAAGCCGCTGTACCGGGTCGCCGACCGCCCGGTGACCATCCCCGACTTCGCGCCCACCCTGTGGTGGTACCGCACCTCTCCCGACTCCTCCTTCCTGCAGGGCTTGTTCTGCTCCATCCGCACCACCGACGGCCTGGTCACCCTCAAGGCCAACCAGCAGGTCAGCATGGTCGCGGGCGAGGAGCGCTCCAAGCGCACGCTCGCCGACGAGGCCGAGGCGCTGGCGGCGTACAAGGAACACTTCGGCATCGTCCTGGACCGGCTGCCGAAGGAGCCCGCCGGGGGCATCACCGCCGGGGTGCGCACGGAATGAGCGCCATGACCGAGAACACCGCGCCCGACATGGACGTGCTCGTCGTCGGCGCCGGCCCCACCGGACTGCTGACCGCCGTGGAGCTGATGCGCCGCGGCGTACGGGTCCGCGTCATCGACCGCGCCGAGGCACCGTCGACCACGCCCAAGGCGCTGTCCGTGTGGCCGCGCGCCCTCGACATCCTCGAGGACGCGGGGCTGGCCGACGGCGTCGTACGCGAGTCCGTGCGGGTGAACCGGCTGAGCTACTTCTCCGAACGCAGGCCGCTCGCCTCCTTCGCCCTGACCGAGGACACCGCCTGCCGGGTGCTCCCGCAGCACGTCACCGAGCGCCTGCTCGCCGAGCGGTTCGCCGAGCTCGGCGGGAAGGTGGAGCGCGGGATGCGGCTGCTGGCCCTGGAGGGCGTGGACCACGGCGGCGACATCGGCGCGAGCGACGGCGTCACCGCCGTGGTGGAGCTGCCCGACGGTGGTGTCGACCGGATCCGGGCGCCCTTCGTCGTCGGCGCCGACGGCGCCGGCAGCGCGGTGCGCGGCCAGCTCGGCATCGGCTTCCAGGGCAGCACGTACGAGATGGCCTTCGCGCTGATCGACGCACGTGTCGAAGGCCACCTCCCGCCGGACGAATGCCTGTTCTACCAGGCGCCCAGCGGCGCACTGGTCGTCGTGCCGATGCCCGGCGGCGTCCACCGCTTCCTGTCCGTGATGCCGCAGGGCCGGCGCGAGGTCTCCCTGGAGATGATGCAGGAGATCCTCGACGAGCGCGGGCCGCGCGGGGTGCGCCTGACCGAGGCGGTGTGGCACGCCGTGTTCCGGGTGCACGCGCGGCACGCCTCCGACTTCAGCACCGGACGCGTCTTCCTCGCCGGAGACGCCGCGCACGTGCACAGCCCGGCCGGCGGCCAGGGGATGAACAACGGCCTGCAGGACGCCCAGAACCTGGGCTGGAAGCTGGCCGCGGTCATCCAGGGCCGTTCGCCCGCCTCGCTGCTCGCGAGTTACGGCACCGAACGCTCGGAGGCCACCCGGCAGATCGTGCGCGACACCCACTTGCAGACCCGGGCCTGGGTGGCCGACAGCCGGGCCAAGGTGCTCGCGCGGGACGCCGCTTTCCGGTTCCTCGACCGCACCGGTGTCGTGTCGCGGTTCTACACGCCGGTGATGGCCGGACGGCGCCTGGCCTACCCGCCGGTGCGCGACACCCAGCGGCCCTCGGGGCTCGCCGGCTGCCGGCTCACGGGCCGGATACCGGGCGGCCTCAAGGACGGCGCCGTCTTCCCGCGTCGGCAGGCGCTGGCGTACGGCGTCAGCGGGCCGGACGTCGACCCGCGGGCCTGGACGCTGGTGCTCGCGCCGCCCTCGGACGCCTGGCGCACCGAGGCCGGGCATGTCGTGGGCCGGTACGGCGCAGCCGTGCGCACGGTCGTGCTGCGCCGGCGCGAGAGCTCCCACGCCACCGGCTGCCGCAGTGCCGGCTACTGGCTGGTGCGGCCCGACGGGCATATCGCCGCGCACGGCCACGAGGCCGATCTCGGCCGACTGGCAGCCGAGCTGAAGCAGGCTCTGACCAGCTAGAACGGGCGTGGACCGGGCGACTTGACACTAAAAGAGGCGAGCCCTGTCAGCGGACATCGTGGATGCGTAATGTCCAGGACATGAAGCTGAGAGAGGGCGTGGAATGGGCAGTGCACTGCTGCATGAACCTGTCCTGGATCCTTCCTGACAGGGCGGTGCCGGCCGTCCGGCTGGCCGAGTTCCACGACCTGCCCACGGCCTATCTGAACAAACAGTTGAACGCGCTGGGACGAGCCGGCATCGTCTCGTCCCGCTCAGGCCCGCGCGGCGGATTCCGTCTCGGCCGCGCACCGGAGGAGATCTCCCTGATGGATGTGGCGGCAGCCATAGACGGCTCGGCACGGGCCTTCCTGTGCACGGGCATCCGCCACCAGGGCCCGGCCGGCGACTTGGCCGGCCCGGCCGTCCACCGCACCACCTGCACCGTCGCCCAGGCCTTCTCCCAGGCGGAGCTGGCCTGGCGGCACAGGCTGGCGGACCGCACGATCGCCGCTCTGGCGGACGAGGTCCGGCGGGCCGACCCGGCCGTGCCGGACCAGGTACGCCGCTGGTTCGACCAGACCTGAGCAAGCCGCACAGCCGCACAGCCGCACAGCCGCACCCCGGCACCCCCGGTATCTCGTACCGATTCCCCTTGTGACCCCGTAGTGAAAGGCACAGTCATGCCGTCTTCGGCCACAGGCGCCGCCACCGAGGCACCGCGCCGGCGCCCTGGACTCCTCCTGGCGCTGCTGGCGTTCGCCCAGCTGATCATCTCCATCGACTACAACATCGTCTACGTCGCGCTTCCCGAGATCGGTGACGGGCTCGGATTCTCCGCCCAGACCCTGCAGTGGGTGATCAGCGCGTACGCCGTCGCCTTCGGCGGGTTCCTGCTGCTCGGCGGCCGGGCCTGCGACCTGTGGGGGCCGCGCCGCATCTTCGTCCTCGGCCTGTCCCTGTACGGGGTGTCCTCGCTGCTCGGCGGCCTGGCCTCCGACCCGTGGACGCTGGTCGCGGCCCGCGCGGTGCAGGGCATCGGCGGCGCGTTCCTCTTCCCCGCCACCCTGACCCTGGTCTCCACCAGGTTCGCCGAGGGCAAGGAGCGCAACCGCGCCTTCGCCGTGTGGGGCACGGCAGGCGGCTCCGGGATGATCCTCGGCTCGCTGCTGGGCGGCGTCCTCACCCAGGCGTTCGGCTGGGAGTCCGTGTTCTTCGTCAACGTGCCCCTGGCCGCCCTGGCGATCCTGTTCGCCTTCCCGCTGATCGCCCGTGACGAGATGGGCGGCACCCGTCGCTCCTTCGACCTGGGCGGTGCCCTGACCGCCACCGTCGGCACCACCTCCGTCGTCTTCGCCGTGGTCCAGGGCCCGGAGTCGGGCTGGGGCTCGGGCATGGTGGTCGGTGCCTTCGTGCTCGGCGCGGTGCTGCTGGTCTCCTTCTTCGCCATCGAGAAGCACAGCGCCGACCCGCTGATGCCGCTGCGCCTGTTCGGCAACCGCAACCTGGCCACCGGCTCCGCGGTCACCTTCTTCTACATGGCGACCTTCGGTACCCTGCTCTACTTCCTCACGGTCTACTTCCAGGGCGTGCACGGCTACAGCGCGCTGGAGACGGGTCTGGCCTTCCTGGTCCCGATGGTCGCCATCTCCATCGGCGCCCAGACGGCCGGCCGACTGGCCACCAGGTTCGGCCTGCGCGCCATCATGATCGCCAGCCTGCTGGTGGGGCTGGTCGGCACGGTCATCGTCGGCCTGACCCTGGCGACCGACGGCTCCTACGTCTCGCTGATCCCCGGCATGATCGTCATGGGGCTCGGCCAGGGCGCCGGCTACACGCTGATGTTCGGCGCCGCCACCGTCGGCGTGGACCCGATGGAGCAGGGCATCGCCTCCGGCCTGGCCTCCACCACGCAGCAGATCGGCGGCGCGGTCGGCCTCGCGGTCCTGGTCGCCATCGCCAACTCCGGCCTCGGCGGCCTCCACGGCGAGGCGCTGCGCTCGGCCACCACCGACGGACTGCGCACCGCGGTGTTCGTCGCCGCGGCCGGCATCGCGCTCACCGCGCTGGTCGCTCTCGGTCTGCAGAAGCCGGTCAAGGACCGGGCCGTCGCCCAGGGCGGGGCCGCGTCCGCTGCCGCCGACGAGCCGCAGACCGCCCAGGTCTGACTCCGGACGCCGGACCTCCGCACCCACCATTCCCCCGCCTGGTGCGGGGGTTCGGCATGCCAGGCGTCCACCGTCAGCCGTCGACTTCTCTCGTGTGCAAGGGACTTGACGCATAGCGGGGTCGCCGATTGCCGACGGTCCAGGCCCCTCGGACGATCGGTGTATGTCGAAAACATCGGTTGCCGAGGTGTCGTCCCCGGCCGCACCGCGCACCGCGCCGCTCGCCGCGACCACCGCGACCGTCTCCGTCATGGGCGTGCTCGTGGTGGGCCAGATGTACGTGACCATCCCGCTGATGCCCGAACTCGCCGGCGTCTGGGGCGTGTCGGCCGTCTCGGCCGCCGCCTCGACCACCGCGTTCGCCTTCGCCCACGCGGTGGGCTCGCTCGTCAGCGGGCCGCTGTCCACCCGCTGGGGGCGGCGCAACGTGATGGTGGTCAACGTCCTGGCCATGGCCCTGATCACTGCCGTCCTGCCGCTGGCCGCCTCGCTGGGCGCCGGAGTCGCCCTGCGCGCCGCGCAGGGCCTGTTCGCGGGCTCGTTCATCCCCATGTCGTACGCCTATCTGCACGCCCGCATCGCCCCGCACCGCGTCTCCCTCGCCCTGACCGTGGTCTCCGCCTGCATGGGGGCCACCGTCCTGATCGGCCAGCTCGAGGCGCAGCTCGTGGCGTCGCTGGTGGGCTGGCGCTGGGTGTTCTGGGGGACCGTGCCGCTGCTGCTGGCCGGCGCTGCCGTCTCCTGGCGGGTG
The DNA here is from genome assembly GCF_040630405.1 of Streptomyces sp. NPDC005811. Classification (NCBI taxonomy): domain Bacteria; kingdom Bacillati; phylum Actinomycetota; class Actinomycetes; order Kitasatosporales; family Streptomycetaceae; genus Streptomyces; species Streptomyces sp. NPDC005811. The sequence continues at coordinate 100,430 of NZ_JBEXXK010000039.1, read as the reverse complement.
CTGCTGCCCGAGGAGCGACAGGGCACCGGCACCGGCGGGCTGTCCGGCCTCAGGCCCGCCCTGGGCGCCCGGATGATTCCGCTGTACCTGGTCATCCTGGTCGGTGCGGGCAGCCTGACCGCCGTCTACACCGGCGTCCAGTTGTACGGGCCCGCCTCCGTGGCGGGCGGCGGCGCACCGCTGCTCGCTCTGCGCGCCAGCGCCCTGCCGGCGCTCCTCGGCGCCGTCCTGGCCGCCTCCGCCCTCGCCCGCTTCCCGGCGCCCCGGCGCGCCGCCGTGGCCCTCGTGGTGACCGTCGCCGCGATGCTGGCCGCCGCCGCGGCCCGGGACGACGCGGTCCAGCTCGGTGCCGCCCTGTTCGTGTTCATGGCGGGCTTCGCCACGCTCGGCCCCGCGCTCATCCAGTCGGTCGGCGCCCGCGCCGGAGCGGCCGCCCAGACCACCGCGATCGCCCTGTACGGCTTCACCCTCAACGTGGGAGCCGGTGCGGGCGCCCAACTCGCCGCGCTCTTCGACCGGTTCACCCCGCTCGCCCTGCTCCTGGCGGCTGCCCTGGCGCTCGCCGTCGGCGGTGTCGTACGAGGCGCTCGTACGACCTGACGCACTCCCCGGCGCTTCGTTGCCGCATCCGGGCCCGGCGCCCCACGATGCGGACAGCGCCGCCCGCTCCACCGCCCTGTCCTCATCACCCGTACGCCCAGGGAGCACCCGACCATGACCAATGTCGCCGTCATCTACTACTCGTCCACCGGCTCCACCCACCAGCTCGCCCGGGCCGCCGCGGACGCCGCGGTCGCGGAGGGCGCCGAGGTGCGGCTGCGCCGGGTGCCCGAACTCGCCACCACCGGGCGGCCCGGCTCCACCGAGCACGCCGCCAGTGTGGCGGACATACCCGAGGCGACCCTGGACGACCTGGACTGGGCGGACGCCGTGCTGCTCGGCTCACCCGTCCACTTCGGGCTGGCCGCCCCGCCGTTGATGCAGTTCATCAACACGACCTCGCCGCTGTCGATCCAGGGCCGGCTCCTGAACAAGGCCGTCTCCGCCTTCGCCTCCGGCTCCGCCGAGCACGGCGGCCAGGTGACGACCATCCTCGCGCTGCACAACGCGATCTGCCACTGGGGCTCGGTCATCGTGGCCACCGGCTCGGCCGAGAAGGTGCTGTACGAGAAGAACAACGGCAACCCGTACGGCGCCAGCACCGTGGCCGGCAGCCGCGCCGGCTTCATCCACGAGGAGAACGTCGGCGCCGTCGCCTACCAGACCCGCCGCACCATCCAGGTCGCCGCCGCCCTCAAGGCCGTCGCGGACGTCCCGGCCGCCTGCTGACCCGGCCGGACGACAGGAACAGGAGGACACATCATGGCAGTCAGCGACCCCGCCCTGCTCCCCTCGACGTTCGTCGAGGCCTTCAACGCCAAGGACCTGGGCGCCATCGACCGGCTCTTCGAACCGCGGGCCGTGCGGGTACTGACGCCCGGCGTGGTGGTCACCGGCGACGACCGCCGCCGGGCGACCAGCAACTTCCTCGCCCTCGGCGTCCCGATCGGGATAAGCCTGCGCCACACGTACGTCTACGACGACACCGCCCTGCTGATCGGCGACTTCGTCATCGACGGCACCAGGCCCGACGGCGAGCACGTACACATCGAGGGCACCGCCACCGACGTCGCCCGCCGGGGCGCCGACGGCCTGTGGCGCTACATCATCGACAACCCGCCGGGAGTGGAGGTGGCCGCCGACCTGACGGACTAATCCTCCGCGTTGGCCGCCCGGTGCGTGCCGCGCGACCATGAAGACGCACCCAGCCGCCGGAAACGGCGTGAGCACACGACCCAATTGAGGGAGCAGCACGGCCATGACCAATGTCGCCATCGTTTACTACTCGGCCACCGGAAACATCCACAAGCTGGCTGTGGCCGCCGCTGAGGCGGCGGAGAAGGCCGGTGCAGAGGTGCGGCTGCGCCGGGTCGCGGAAATCACCGACGAACCTCTCGCGCCCAATTACACGGAATGGACCGCGGCCAGCGACGAACACCGGGCCGCCGCCCACGAGGTCGAGGTCGCGGCCATCGACGACCTCGACTGGGCGGACGCGGTCGTCTGGGGCACGCCGGGCCGCTACGGCCTGCTGGCCGGCCCGCTCAAGCACTTCATCGACCAGACCTTCGAACTGCACGCGCGGCGCGGCCTGATGAACAAGGCGATGTCCGCGTTCACCTCGACGGGTACCCCGCACGGCGGTCAGGAGTCCACGCTCCTGTCCCTGAGCAACGTCTTCTACCACTGGGGTGCCGTCATCGTGCCGCCCGGCGTCACCGACGACATCCTGCTCACGCCGAGCAACGGCAACCCGTACGGCGTCAGCGCGACCTCGGGCCTGCAGGCGATCCCGGGCCATCTCGCGCAGAACGTCACCGACGACAACCTCGCCGCCGTCGGCTACCAGACCGTCCGCACCCTCCGGGTGGCCGAGGCGCTCAAGCAGGGGCTGAAGGCTGTCTGAAGCCTTCCATGAAAGGGCCGGGCCGCGCTGCCGCGCGACCCGGCCGATTTCGTTTTTCCGCGCCGTGAGATGACGTATTGACCGGCCTTTTCTTTCCGGGGGCGGGATTGCGTGGGAGTTTATGAATGGTAATTCCCCTTTTCGTGTGTCGGTTCTCGGAGGAAGAGTCCTGATGTTCAAGGTGCCGAAGAGCAAGAAGTTCCTCTACCTCGGGGTCGTCTCCGAGCGTGCGGCCGAGAAGTTCGGCGACACCCCGATCACGCTCGACCACGACATGGACGCCTTCCCCGAGGCGGGCCGGAAGCTGACGGTGGCGGAGTTCGCCGGCCATGTGGCCGAGACCGCCAACCGGCTCTGGGCCGCGGGGGTGCGCCCCAGCGAACACGTCGCCGTGCACAAGACGTCCAGCTTCGACATCACCGTGCTGGCCTGCGCCGCGGCCCGGATCGGCGCGGTGCCGGCGATGCTCTCCCCGCACCTGGACGGCGAGACCGTCGGCAAGCTCCTCGAGCGGCTGGAGCGCCCCACCCTGCTCACCGACGAGGCCAAGCTGACCGGTTCGCTGGCCGGCCTGCCGCTCACCGGGCTGACCGCGCGGGTCGTCACCGTGGCCGGCTCCCACCCGGACGCTGTGCGCCTGGCGGACCTCGCGGGCGCGCCGGAGCGCCGCCCCGTGCTGCTCGCCCCCGACCAGCCCGCCCTGATGACGCACACCTCCGGAACCACGGGAGTCCCCAAGTTGGTGGTGCACTCGGCGCGTTCGCTGGGCGCCCGGGGCAACTGGCAGGACAGGGTGGTCTCCCTCATCCGCAAGCGGGAGACGGCCGCCATGCACGTGTCGTACGTGCACTCGCGGATGTACCTGGGCCTTGCCGTGCTGCAGATGCGCGGCATGCCGATGGTGTTCCTGAACGACGGCGATCCGGCGCACGTCGCCGACATGCTGGTCCGCCACCGTCCGGGCGTCCTGGAGACGCACCCCAACTCGTTCCTGGAGTGGGAGGCGATGCTGGACGACCCGCGCCGGCCCATCTCCAACGTCAAGTACTTCAACAGCACGTTCGACGCGATCCACCCGAGCACGATGCACAAGTTCCTGCACGCCTCGGACCGCCGTGCCCCGGTCTTCCTCCAGGTGTACGGCCAGAGCGAGTGCGGCCCGCTGGCCGCGCGCACCTACCGGCGCCGCAACGCCCTGAAGGCCGACGGCCGCTGTCAGGGCTACCCGACGCCCGGCATGACGAAGTACCGGCTGGTGTCCCGCAACGGTGCCAAGCCGTCCAAGGAGACCCCGGGCTACATCGACGTCGCCACGGCGGGCCGTGCGCTGACGTACTACGGCGAGCAGGAGCGCTTCGACAAGCAGGTCGTCGGCGAGTGGTGGCGCGGCGGTGACGTCGGATACCGCACCAAATGGGGCTGCCTGCACCTGCTCGACCGGGAGGTCGACGTCATCCCGGGCATCGAGTCCACGCTGGAGATCGAGGACGCCGTCCTGCGCAAGCTGGACGAGCTGACCGAACTGGTTGTCGTGCCCGGCCCCGACAAGCGGCCGGTGCCGGTGGTGTGCACGCGCGGGGACGAGCCGCTCGACATGGAGCGCTGGCAGGCCGCCGTCGCCGACTGGCCCGCCCTGTGCGCGCCGGTTCGGCGCCGGCTGTCCGAGCTGCCGCGCACGGCCACCGCGAAGATCCGGCGGCTGGAGCTGGCCCGGCAGCTGGCCGAGACCCTCACGCCGGGGGAGACCGGCGAGGAAACGGAGAACACGGCCGCGGAGCCGACCGGGGCCCACGTCGGCTGAACGGTCCGGCACGGCGGCCGGCCGAGCGAAGGGAGAGCACCCGTGACAGCGCATCAACGGACAGCCGAGGGGACGGTGCGGGGCGGCGGGCACGGCCCGCAACCCCCGGACCCGGGCTTCCTGGAAGTCTGGGCGAGATCCGCCCCGATCCGCCTGGCCGGCTACGAGGAGGACCTCGCCGAGCCGCACATCCTGCAGAGCATCGACTGACCCGCCCGCCTCCTGCCGGGTCCGCCCGTCCTGGCGGACCCGGCAGCGGCATGTCGTCGTATCGAAGAATCCGATACGACTTGGAAACCGGCGTGCGGGTTTGGTTTCCTGGTGGAAGGCCGAGGAAGACCGCAGTGAAAGGGCTGACATGTCGAGTGACCGCATCCGCGTGGCTGTGATCCTGTCGAGCGTACGCAGGGGCCGCTTCGGCCCGACCATCGCGAACTGGTTCGCCGGCACCGCCGACCAGCGCGACGACATCGAGGTCGACCTGGTCGACCTGGCGGACTACCCGCTGCCCACCGGGCTGAGCGACCAGCCGGAGCCCGACGTCGCCGAGCTGCTCGCCAGGTTCTCGGCGCGGCTGGCCGAGGCCGACGGCTTCGTGGTGGTGACGCCGGAGTACAACCACAGCTTCCCGGCGTCCCTGAAGGCCGCCGTGGACTGGACGCAGCACGAGTGGCACGCCAAGCCGGTCGGCTTCGTCGGTTACGGCGGCCTCGCCGGCGGTCTGCGCGCCGTCCAGCAGCTGAAGCACATCTTCACCGAGCTGCACGCCGTCCCGGTCCGCGACGCCGTCAGCTTCCACGGCCCCTGGTCGCAGTTCGACGCCGAGGGCAACCTGACCGAGCCCGCCGACGCGGAGGCCGCCGCCAAGGTCCTGTGGGACAAGCTGAGCTGGTGGGCGCTGGCCACGAAGGAGGCCAAGGCCCGCCGTCCCTACGACAACTGAGGACCCGTACCGACCAGGTACTCCCCGGGACAACCCCGCAGCGACGCCGCACCCGCCACCCCTGGGCCAGGGCATCTCCACGGGCCGCCCGGGCGCCGCACCCCACCCCTGGTGCCGCCCGGGACGCCACCGGACCACTCCGAACCGCGGCCCCGCGCACACCCCTCGTCGCGGGCCCGCGAGAAAAGACCCTGCCGGGCATCCGGTCTCCTCCGCACCCGGATGCCCGGCAGGGTCTCGGCGCGTGTGCGAGCCCGCCGAGCCCGCTAACGGCTACCGGGCGTGCCGTTCAGCAGCTCCTCGGGAGCCGCAGGCAGCCGGCGCCCCGTCAGTGTGCGGAGCACAGGGTACGCGTGCGTGCTGCCCGCCAGGACGCCGCCCAGGAGGGTGCGGGCGTCGGAGGCGAGCACCAGCTTGGCGTAGGTGCCGGTGCGGGGGTCGTCCCGGATGTATTCGATCGCGCCCCGGGTGCGGGCGTGGGCGTCGCCGAATCCGGCCACCTCGATGCCGAGGACCTTGAGCTTCGCGGAGGTGTCCGCTCCGGCGAAGGCTTCGGCCGGGGCGCCGAGCAGTTGCCGGGCCACGGTCTCGGCCATCCGGAAGCCGGGCGCCGCCAGCCCGTGGCAGCGTCCCGCGACCGCCGCGCACTCGCCGACCGCCCAGATCCGCTCGTCCGCGGTCCGGCACCACTCGTCCACCAGGAAGCCGCCCCGCTCACCGCGTTCGAGCCCGAGTACGGCGGCGAGTTCGTCGCGCGGGCGGACCCCCGCGGCGAAGACGACGAGCCCGGCGTCCAGTGACGTCCCGTCGGCCAGCTCGACCCGCTCCGCGCGGCCGTCCGCCCCCGCCCCGACCGCGCGCAGCATGGCCGAACAGTGCAGCCGCACGCCGAGCCCACCGATCGCCTCGGCCAGCACCCGGCCGCCGCCCTCGTCGATCTGCTGCGCCATCGGCCACGGGGCCGTCTCGACCACATGGGGGCGCATGCCCAGAAGCAGGAGGGCGTTGGCCGCTTCCAGGCCCAGCAGTCCGCCTCCGACCACCACCGCCGCACGGCCCGGGACGGCCGCCGCCCGGATCGCCTCGATGTCCTCCACCGTCCGGTACACGAAGCACCCCGGCAGGTCATGTCCGGGCACGGGCGGCACGAACGGCCGCGACCCGGTGGCCAGCACCAGCGCGCCGTAGCCGACCACGCTGCCGTCAGAGCAGGTCACCGTTCTCGCGCCGCGGTCGACCCCGGTCACCGTGGTGCGCAGGCGCAGATCGAGACGCGGGTCGCCGAGGAGGCCGGGGCCGGCCAGCGCGAGGTCGTCGGGGGTGGCGCCGTCCACCAGGGAGGACAGCGCCACCCGGTCGTACGCGGGCCGAGGTTCCTCGGCGAGCACGACGACGTGCCACTCGCCGTGCCGGTCCTGCCCGAGCACCTCCTCGACCAGGCGGTGGCCCGCCATGCCGTGGCCTGCCACGACCAGGTTGCGCGTCGTCACGGGGTTCCCCCTTCAGGAGCTTCGGCGGCCGCCAGCGTCGCGCACAGGTCGCGGACCACGGAGGTGCAGCTGCCGCACCCGGTGGTCGCCCGGGTCGCCCCGGCCAGTGCCGACGGGCCTTGCGCGCCGGAGTGCCAGGCGTCCGTGAGGGCCTTCCGGGTGACGTTGTTGCAGTGGCACACCACAGCCTCCTCCGGCAGCTGCCCGTCGCCCTCGTACTCGCCGTCGCCGCCGGTCAGCAGCGCCAGCAGATCGGAGGGCACCGGCGTGTCACGGACGTACAGCCGGCTCACGGCCGCCACGGCCGAGGCCGAGCCGATGACGATCCCCTCGTGGACCCGTCCGTCGCGCAGCACGAGGCGGGCGTAGCGGCCGCCCGCCCGGTCCAGCAGGGAGACGCTCGCGGCGGGGTCCGGCTCCGGGCGCGGCCCGGCCGCCGGCAGGACGAGAATGTCCTTGCCCGGTGTGTGCGGCCTGAGCACGCGCCGCCCAGGTGCGTACGGCGTCCTTCGCCCGGTGAGAATCCGGGCGAGCGCGTCCGCCTGTTCCCACGCCTGGAGCACCGTCCCACCGGGCGTGCCCGCGTGCTCGGCGCAGTCGCCGATCGCGTGGATGTGCGGGTCGCTCGTGCACAGCAGGGTGTCGACGACCACCCCCTCGCGCACTTCGAGACCGCTCGCCCGGGCCGGCCGGGTCTCCGGTTTCGTGCCCGTGCACAGCAGCACCGTGCCCGCCGCGAGGACCTGGCCGTCGTCCAGGACCACCTTGCCGGGCGTGTACCCGTCGGCACGGCGGCCGAGGTGCAGCGTGACACCCTGGTCGGCGAGCCAGTCGGCCAGCACCGAGGCAGCGGGCGCGTCCAGCTGACCGCCCATCAGCCGCGCGGCGGGATGGACGAGCGCCACCTCGTGCCCGGCCCGGCGCAGCGCCAGCGCCGACTCGACGCCGCGGACACCGCCGCCGAGGACCACGGCGGGCCCTTCGGACAGCGGACGGCAGTCGGTCGCGGTGCGCACCGCGCGCACGCCCTCGGCGAGCCGTCCGGGCGCGGAGACCAGGCCCGGCACCCTCGGCACGCGGGGCCGGGCGCCGGTGGCCAGCACCAGGACGTCGTACGGCAGTGTGCGGCCGTCGCTCAGCCGCACCGTGCGGCGGACCCGGTCGACGGCCCGCATCCGTACGCCGGTCAGCTGCGCCACGTCCGGGGGCAGCGCGGGAAGCGACAGCCGCCCGGAGTCGAGCCGGCCGTCGAGGACCGAGCCGAGCAGGGCGCGGTTGTAGGCGGGCCGAGGCTCGGCGCCGACCACCGTCACCTCGCCCGCGTACCCGAACTGCCGCAGCCGGGCGGCCAGCCGGTGCGCCGCGGGACCGCCGCCCGCGACGACGACGCCGCTCACGGTCCCTCACCCGTCGGGGTGACACGCACCGCGGTCACCTTGAACTCCGGCATACGGCTGCGCGGGTCGAGCGCATCGCCGGTGAACAGGTTGGCGCGGGCGGCGCCCGGAAAGTGGAACGGCACGAACACGGTGTCCGTGCGCACGGTACGGGTCAGCCGCACCCGCGCCCGGACGGCGCCGTACACCGAGCCGACGTCGGCGAACCCGCCGTCGGCAAGGCCCAGTCGGAGGGCGGTGTCCGGATGCACCTCGACGACCGCCTCCGGCGCGGCGGCGACCAGCTCGGGCACCCGGCGGGTCTGCGCGCCCGACTGGTACTGGGCCAGCATCCGCCCCGTCGTCCCGTACAGCGGGAACGCGCCGTCGGGTTCCCCGGCGGCGGCCCGATGCTCCACGGCCGCGAACCGGGCCCGGCCGTCGGGGTGTGCGAACCGGTCGAGGAAGGGGCGGGGAGTTCCCGGGTGATGGCTGCCGAGGCTGCCGGCGGTGTCCTGGTCGTTTTCGCCCTGACCGCCTTGGCCGCCCTCCATCGGACACGGCCAGTGCAGGGCCTCGCCCGCGTCCAGCCGTGCGTAGCTGATGCCGGAGTAGTCGGCCGGGCCGCCGGCCGAGGCGCGCCGGAGTTCGTCGAAGACCTCTCGAGGGCGGGTGGAGAAGCGGTCGGCGGGCTGGCCGAGACGGGTGGCCAGGGCGTGCAGGACCTCCAGGTCGGTGCGGACACCCAGCGGCGGGGTCAGATGGGCGCGGCGGCGCAGCACCCTGCCCTCCAGGCTGGTCAGCGTGCCCTCCTCCTCGGCCCACTGGGCCACCGGCAGCACCACGTCGGCCAGGGCCACGGTCTCCGACGGCACGAAGTCGGCGACCACCAGCAGGTCGAGGGCGCCCAGGCGTTCGGTGATGTGCGCGGCCCGGGGTGCGGAGACGACCGGGTTGGAGCCGAAGACCAGCAGGGCCCGCGAGCCTTTGTCGCGGCCGAGCGCGTCCAGCAGCTCGTACGCGCTGCGGCCGGGCCCCGGCAGGGCGTCCGCGTCGACGCCCCACACGGACGCCACGTGCGCGCGGGCCGCCGGATCGGTGAGGGAGCGGTAGCCGGGCAGCTGGTCGGCCTTCTGGCCCATCTCCCGGCCGCCCTGCCCGTTGCCCTGCCCGGTCAGTGTGCCGAAGCCGCTGCCCTCGCGGCCCGGCAGGCCGAGCGCGAGGGCCAGGTTGATGAACGCGGCGACCGTGTCGGACCCCTTGCTGTGCTGCTCCGCGCCCCGGCCGGTCAGGACGTAGGCGCGGCGGGCGTCGCCGAGCATCCGGACCGCCGCGCGCAGGTCGGCCGCCGGGACGCCGGTGACCTCCTCGACCCGCTCCGGCCACCAGGCCACGCAGTGCTCCCACGCCGTGTCGAAACCGCCGGTGCGCTCGGCGACGTACTCCTTGTCGACCAGGCCCTCGGTGACGGCCAGATGCAGCAGGCCCAGCGCCAGGGCGAGGTCGGTGCCGGGCACCGGCTGCAGGTGCAGCGCGGCCTGCTGGGCCGTGCGGGTGCGCCGCGGGTCGACGACGACCAGCTCCGCGCCCGCCAGGTGCCGCATCAGCGGCGGCATCGTCTCCGCCGGGTTGGCCCCGGCCAGCAGGATCACGTCGGCCTCGTCCAGATCGGTGACCGGGAACGGCAGCCCGCGGTCGAGCCCGAAGGCTGCCGTGGCCGCCGCTGCCGCCGAGGACATGCAGAACCGGCCGTTGTAGTCGATCTGGCTCGTGCCCAGCGCCACCCGCGCGAACTTGCCGAGCGTGTACGCCTTCTCGTTGGTCAGACCACCGCCGCCGAACACCGCGACCGCGTCGGCGCCGTACTCCTCCCGGATCCGGGTCAGCCGCCCGGCCACCAGGTCGAGCGCCTCGTCCCATCCGGTCGGCTCGAGCTCGCCGTCGGCCCCGCGCACCAGGGGAGTCAGCAGCCGGTCGGGAGCGGCGAGCACGGCGGGTGCCGTCCACCCCTTCTGACACAGCCCGCCCCGGTTGACCGGGAAGTCGGCCGAGGGCCGCACGGCCACCACGGTGCGCTCGCCCGACAGCACGGTGGAACACTGCAGCGCGCAGTACGGGCAGTGGGTGGTGCTCTCTCGCGTGCCGCCCCGTGCGGCGGACACGGCCCGCACCGGGCTGTCCCGTTCAGCCGACACGGGAGGTCCGTACCTGCTCGCCGGCGGACCCGGGAGCCGTCTTGCGCCCGCCCCGCAGGTACACCGCCCGGATCACCGCGGCGCACAGCGCGTAGTAGGCGAGGAAGGCGTAGAACGCGGGCTCGCCGGTTCCCAGCCGGCCGTAGGCCGAGCGGAAGGCGAGGTTGATGGCGACACCGCCCAGCGCGCCCATCGCGCCGGCGATGCCGATGACGGCCCCGGACAGCCGGCGGGAGCGGGCGAAGGCGGCGGTCGCGTCGTGGCCGGAGGTGACGGCGTCCTCCGCCTGCCGGGCGAAGATCGCCGGGATCATCTTGTACGTCGAGCCGTTGCCGATGCCGCTCATCACGAACAGCGAGATGAACCCGGCCAGGAACAACGGGAACGAGTCGTTGCGGGTGGCCGTCAGCAGCACGCCGATCCCGGCCGCCATCCCGGCGAACGCCCACAGCGTCACCCGCGCCCCGCCGCACCGGTCGGCGATCCTGCCGCCGAGCGGGCGGGCCACCGAGCCGAGCAGCGGCCCGAGGAAGGTGAACGAGGCGGCCTGGAGCGGCGTGGACCCGAACTGGCTCTGCAGGACGAGCCCGAAGGCGAACCCGAAGCCGATGAACGAGCCGAAGGTGCCGACGTACAGCAGCGAGATCAACCAGGTGTGGGCACTCGCGGCGGCCTCGCGCTGCGCGCCCCGCTCGGTGCGCAGCACCGTCACGTTGTCCATGCGCAGCGCGGCCAGCACCGCCACAAGCGCGGACAGCGGCAGGTAGAACGCGGCGACGTACGCCGGATGCGTGTCCCCGACAGTGGAGATCACCAGCAGGCCGAGCAGCTGGACCACGGCGACGCCCAGGTTCCCGCCGCCCGCGTTCAGCCCGAGGGCCCACCCCTGGTGCCGCTGCGGGTAGAAGGCGGTGATGTTCGTCATCGAGGAGGCGAAGTTGCCGCCGCCCGCCCCGGCCGTGGCGCCGATCAGCAGGAACACCCACAGCGGGGTGCCCGGCCGCTGCACGAACCAGACCGTCGCGGCGGCCGGGACGAGCAGCACCAGCGAGGCGAACACGGTCCAGTTGCGGCCCCCGAACAGGGTCACCGCGTAGCTGTACGGCAGCCTCAGCAGCGCGCCCACCAGCGTGGGCACCACCACCATGAGGAACTTCTCGTCGGGGGCGAAGCCCAGTCCGATCCTGGGCGACATGAACAGCACCAGCACCGACCACATGCTCCACACGGAGAAGCCGACGTGCTCGGAGAGCACGGACAGCACCAGGTTGCGCCGGGCGACGCGCCGGCCGCCGCCCCGCTCCCACAGGTCCTCGTCGTCGGGGTCCCAGTTCTCGATCCACCGCCCTCGCGCGGTGCGTGCGCTGGTCATCTTCTCCTCTTCTCCTCGGCTTTCTGGCGGGGTAACCGCGGGGACGTGGGTGCGCCGGTTCAGTGCCGCAGCGCGCGGTCGACCAGGGCGGCCGCGGCGCCGGTGTAGGCGGCCGGGTCGCACAACTCGGCCAGGCCGGGGGTGAGTCCGGACGGCAGGTGCGGCAGGTCGTCCAGTACCTCGGCCAGCGGGCGGCCGGTGTCGGCCGCCGTCCGCGCCGCCTCGGTCGCCAGACTCCTGGCCCCGGCCCTGCCGAGCAGCGGGGCGAGCTGCGCGGCGATGCGCTCCGACACCGTCCCACCGCCCGTCGACTCCAGGTTGGCCCGTATCCGTTCGGGCCTGACCTGAAGGCCCTCGGCCAGCTCCACCGCGGTGTGGGCCGCCCCGCCGGCCAGCCGCAGGCACTCGCGCAACAGCTGCCACTCCGCGTGCCAGGCGCCGGCGGACCGCTCGTCCTCCGAGACCAGGCACTGGACGAGCGCGCCGGCCAGCGCAGGCACTTGCAGGGCCGCGCTGCGCATCAGCGTGGCGAGGACCGGGTTGCGCTTGTGCGGCATGGCGGAGGAGCTGCCCCGGCCGACCCCGCCGGGCTCCGCGACCTCGCCGACCTCGGTACGGGCCAGCGACTGCACATCGACGGCGATCTTGCCGAGCGCACCGGCCGTGAAGGCCAGCGCGGACGCCAGGTCGGCGACCGGCGTGCGCAGCGCGTGCCAGGGCAGCACGGGGCGGGCGAGGCCGGTCTCGGCGGCGTACGCGTCGACCAGCCGGTCCAGGTAGTCGCCGGGTTCGGGCCGCCGGCCGTCGTCGCCGACGACCGCGTACTCCAGGTAGCCGGCCAGTGTGCCGGCGGCCCCGCCGAGCGAGACGGGCAGCCCGCCCTCGTGGACCCGGGCCAGCCGGGCCTCCGCGTCCAGGACCAGCTGCCGCCAGCCGGCCGCCCGCAGCCCGAACGTCGTCGGGACGGCGTGCAGGGCGAGCGTACGGGCGACGGCCGGGGTGGCCCGGTGCCGGGCGGCGAGACCGGCCAGCGCCCCGGCGGTGCGCCGCAGGTCGGCCCGGACGGTTCCGAGCACCCGGTGGGCGACCAGCATGGTGCCGGTGTCCAGGACGTCCTGGCTGGTGGAGCCCCGGTGCACGAACTCGGCGGCTTGCGCGTCCTGCCCGGCCACCACCCCGGTGAACGCCTTCACGAGGCCGACCACCGGGTTCGCGGTCTCCCGTGCGGCGAGCGCGAGTGCCCGTACATCGAGGAGGTCCGCCCGCGCCATCCGGGTGATGGTCTCGGCGGCCTCCCGGGGCAGCGTGCCGAGCGAGGCCTGCGCCCGGGCCAGGGCGGCCTCGGCGTCCAGCATGGCCTGCAGCCACGCCCGGTCGCCGGTGGCCGCCTCGACGGCGGTGCCGGCCCGCACCGGCGACAGCAGTCCGACGTCCGCGAGGTCGTCGGGCGGCGAGGTCATACGATCACCCCGGGCAGTTCGCCCTCGGCGTCCACCGGCCGCACGCCGACGGGCACATGGGCCACCGGCGGCAGCGCCAGCACCGAGCGGGCGATCGCGTCGGAGTCGCCGAGGGTCACCGAGTCCACGCCGGGCCGGATGCCGGCCGCGGTCACCCAGTGCACCGACTCCGTGGGCACGCCGTAGGCGAAGCGCCGCGGGTGGGCGCGGCCCCGGCCGTCGAGCAGCCGGTACGGGCGCTCGGTGACGGCGAGTCCGCCGGTCTCGTAGCTGGTGCCACCCGCACCCGCGATCCGGTACGGCGTCGCCTGGTCGGTGTCGAGCAGGTGCTGCAGCAGCGGGTCGTCGGTGCGGCGCAGGTCCGGCTCGGGCAGGCGGGCCTCGATGAGGGCCGTCGCCCGCACCGGCTCGCCCGGCACGGCCGTCGATGCCGCTACGTACACCTGGGCCGTGGTGTCGATGCGGACCTGGGTGCCCGGGCCGGTCGGCGTCAGCACGCCCGCCTCGATCAGGGCGATCATCTCCTCGATGCGGGAGGCCGGCGGACCGATCGACAGGAACGCGTTGAGCGGGGTGTACCAGCCCTCCAGATCGTCGCGGTGCGAGTTGCCGTCCAGGCCGCCGTGATCGACCGCGAGCCGGATCTCGTTGCGCAGATCGCGCAGAACGTCCAGGGCGGCCTTGAGCGGACCGCTGACGTTGCCCTTGCGGGACTCCTCCACATCGTGCCGCAGATGGCCGAGCAGCCAGCCGGTGAACTCCTCCCGGTCGGCGAACTCCCGCTGCCCGTAAGGCCGGGACAGACGCTCCCAGTCCCAGCGCTGCCCGGCCGGGACGCCGTACACGTCGAGCAGGGCGGCCGGGTCGGCGTCCGGCTCCAGCGCGAGGAACCGCTCGGTCAACTCCTCCCGGCGCTCCCCGTCGCCGCGCTCGGTGAGCAGGGCGCCGTAGTAGACGGACTCCACCTCGCGCGAGATCAGCGGCCACAGGTCGGTGCTGAAGGAGACGGGGACGCCGGTGGCGGAGCGCTCGCGCAGCGTCGCGATGTACTCGGCGGTCAGCAGGCGGGGGAAGTAGCGGCCGGTGGCGCCCTTCTCGTTCTCGCCGCGCGCGTGGTACGGCACGCCCCGCCGGGAGAAGGCGTACAGCTTCGGCTCCCGGCCCGAGGGGCGGTAGACCAGCCCGCCGCCCGGCGCGCGTTCGAATCGGCCGCCGCGGCCCAGCGTGAACAGGGCCATGTGGTCGAAGAAGTTGAGACCGAGACCGCGTACGAGGACGTTCTGCCCCGGGCGGATGCCGGTCAGGTCGAGGTCGGCCGGGTTGGCCGGGGTGACGTAGGTGAGGTGGTGGATGCGCGACAGGCTCGCGGTGCGGGCCTCGCGGGCGGACAGCCGGGCCGGGACGTGGCCCTGGGCCATGATCACGGCGTCCAGCGCGTTCAGCCGGGTGCCGTTCTCCAGGCGGATGCCCTGCGGGCCGCCGGGCACGCCGTGGGTGTCGGCGGCGGCGACGGCGCGCGAGCGGTGCGTGCGGACCTCGACGTGGGCGGGGGCGGACCGGACGATGCGTTCGAAGCAGTTCTGCAGATAGCGGCCGTAGAAGGCGCGCGTGGGGTAGGAGTCGGGGCCCAGGCGCCGGGCCTCGTCGAGGACGGCGGTGCCGAACTCGGCCGGGTCGCCGAGCAGGGCCAGGCTCCGGGCCCACTCGTAGAGGCTGGGTCCGGGCTCGATGGGGCCGTCGATCCGGGCGCTGTCGTCGGTGAACACGGTGATCTGCGAGGCGACGGTGTTCATCAGCAGATGCTGGGACTGCCCGGTGCGCCACACCGTGCCGGCGCCGGGTGCCGAGGGGTCGACGACGTGGACCGTCACCGCGCTGTGCCGGGGCGCGTGGCGCTCGTTGGCCAGCAGCCGTTCCAGCACCGACAGCCCGCGAGGGCCGGCACCAATGACGCAGACCTCGAGGGTGCTGCTCATGCGGATACTCCGTTTCTGGGCAGGGTGGCGTCGGCGGTGGGGGAAGGAGGGCCGGCCGCCGGGCCGTGGACGGGGATGCACAGGGGGCGGGGCCGCTCCCGTGTGTGGGCGGGTGCGGGTGCGGGTGCGGCCCCGGCTCCGGTGGGTCTGCGAACGCGGGAGGGCGGTTACTCGCCGGCGGCCAGGAGACGGGCCAGTTCCAGGCGCTTGATCTTGGTGGTGGCGGTCTGGGGGAGGTCCTCCATGCGCCACTGGACCGGGTCGGCCAGGGCCGGCAGGTCGACGACCGCTGTTTTCCAGGCGAGTTCGTCCAGGGGGGCGTCGTCGCGGGTGCACACGACCGGTACCGCGCGGCCGTCCGGACCGGGGATGATGATGACCTCGACCAGCGCGGGCAGGCGGGTGAAGAGCTTGTCCTCGATCTCCAGGGTGGACTGCACGCCGGGGATCTCGTCGACCTCGCGGTCCAGCAGATGCAGACAGCCCCACCTGGTGCGGTAGCCGAGGTCTCCCATCCGCCACCAGCCGTCGTGGACCTGCTTCTGCCAGCGCTGGTGCTCGCCGAGGTAGGTGACGATCCTGCCGTCGCTCCTGACCTCGATGAACCCCGGGTTCTCCTTGCTGACCGGAGCCCCGTTGCGGCTGACCACCCGCACCCCGGTCATGCCCGGGAAGGGCATGCCGACGCAGCGGCCGTTGAAGTCGGCGCCGTCCTCGAGGGAGTAGGTGCGGGCCGCGATCGGACCGACCTCGCTCTGCCCGTAGGCCTGGGCGAAGCGGCGCCCCGTGCGGCGGGAGGCCTTGAGCAGGGTGTTGACGGTGCGCGGGTGGATGGCGTCGAAGGTGCTGGAGAAGTACTTCACGTTCGCCAGCGGCCCCCGCGGGTCGTCGGCCAGCACCTCCCAGCGCAGGAACGTGTTGGGGTGGGCCTCGATGAACCCGGGCGGCACCTGGCTGAACAGGTTGCCCACGGTCTCCGGGTCGTCGTCCCGCAGGACGATCAGCGGATGGCCTTGCAGGATCGAGATGGGCATCGCCGTGAACAGCCGCGAGTGCACGAACGACACATGAACGGCGATGGGCTCGCTGCGGCGCACGGCGGCGCGGACGACGGTGGCCTGCGGCCGGTAGCGGGCCTGGAAGCTCATGCCGGTGTGCACGGCCAGCTTCGGGGTGCCCGTCGTGCCGGAGGTGTGGGTGATGAGCGTGGGGTGGTCGATGGGCATGGCCACCGCCGGGACGCGCTCGACGCCGGCCAGCGAGGCGAACGAGGTCGCTCCCTCGTGCTCGCCGGAGGTCAGCAGCACCCTGCGGGACAGGCCGAAGACCTCGGCGGGCAGATGGTGTTCGAGCTTGTCCCGGTCGGTGAGCAGGAACGGCTGCCCCACCCGGCGCAGCAGCTCAGCGACCGTCGCGCCGTCCAGTTTCGGCGACAGCAGCACCGGGACGGCTCCGGTGCGGGCGATGGCGCAGGCGAGCAGGGAGATGTCGAAGCCGTCGCTCTTGTGCACCACGACGTGGTCCCCGGGCCGTACCTTGACGGACCACAGCCGGGAGGCGAAGTCGTCCACCAGGTCGGCCAGTTCGGTCAGCGTCATGCGCCGGCCGAGATGGGGTGCGATGTCCAGGTCGTGGTCCAGAATCACGAGATTCGCCGGATGCCGGGCCGCCGCTCGGTCGAAGAGCGTGCCCAGCCGAATTCCTTTGCTGCCTATTCGCTGGAGAAACATATGACCGATCTCTCGTCCATGGCTGCGGATTCCTGAAGGGAGGTGTCGGATTACTCGGCCGATTCCTCAGCTCGCGCAGCTCTCGATGACGGCCTTGATACGGGCCAGGGTGTCGTCCAGGTCCTGCTCGAGCTTCGCCGTCCATTCGGAGACGAACCGCTTGCGGGCGTCCTCGTCGAGATCGGCGACGATCTTGTGGATGCCGGCGGTGGCCTTGCCCATCCGGAAGTGGTGGACCAGCCAGGAGGTGCCGTCGCCCGCGTCCTCGACGTCGAAGCCCCAGATCGACTCCTGGTCCTCACGGGCGTGGGTGAGCATCATCCAGCGGAAGGTCCGGCCGGGCTCGGCGGCCACCACACGGGCCTCGGTGTACCAGGTGCCGCGCACCAGCGGCGCCCAGCCGACCACGTCCTCGCTGCGCAGGTTCTCACCGCGGAAGACCGAGCCGGCCGCGGAGGGCTCGCCCTCGATCCATTCGCCCCCCATGCACTCGGGGCTCCACTCCTTGCTGCGGGTCAGGTCGCTGACCACGGAGTAGATCTCCGCCGGGCTCGCGGCGACGCGAATTCGGGCGTTGATTTCGAAGAGTGGCGAATTTTTGATGACGGTTTCGTTGTCGGTGATTGTCATGGCGGTAATTCTGCTGATTGCGGGATGCTGCGGGCAATGAATCCGGTCGGGGTCCGTCAAGTCGAATTGCTTGCTATTCCTTTTTTGGGGGCCGTACGCGCAGTACGAGCTTGCCGCGCACCTTTCCCTCCTCCAGGAGGCGGTGCGCCTCGGCGGCCTCGGCGAGCGGCAGCACCTCGGTGGCCCGCGGGCGCAGCCGGCCAGCCGCCAGCAGCCCGTTGATGCCGCGGGCGGCGTCGGCGAGCTGGGCGGTGTCGGCGTGCGAGATGGCGAAGCCCCGCACGGAACGGTCCATCAGGTACAGCGCCCCCACGGGCAGCACCGGGCGGGTGTGCAGCCCGGCCAGCAGCACGATCCGGCCCCGGCTCGCCAGCAGGTCCACGGCGGGCTCCAGGTCGTTGCGGCCGGAGGTGTCGACATGGACGTCCACGCCGTCCGGAGCGGCGGCGCGGATCTGCCCGGCGACGTCGGCGGAGCGGTAGTCGACGACATGGTCGGCGCCCAGGGACCGTACGTACGGCTCGTCGCGGGCGGAGGCGACGGCGATCACCCGGGCGCCCGCCCGGCTCGCCATCACGACGGCCGCGCTGCCCACGTTGCCGCCCGCGCCGAGTACGGCGACGGTCTCGCCGGCGCGCAGCCGGCCGTGGGTGAACAGCGCCAGGTGCGCGGTCGCGGCCGGGTGGGCGAGGGCGACCGCGTCCACCGGGTCCACCCCGTCGGGCAGGCGGTAGAGCCGGTCCACGGGCACCACCGCCTGCTCGGCGGCGGCGCCCTGCCGGCCGTCGTGGCCCAGGCTGTTGCACCACACCCGGTCACCGACCCGGAAGCCGGTCGCGCCGGGTCCGGCCGCGGCGACCGTGCCGACCAGGTCGCGGCCGATGACGAAGGGGAACCGGAGCGGGGTGCGCCAGACACCCGAACGGACGAAGGTGTCCACATGGTTGACGGCGCTCACCTCGACATCGACCAACACGTCGTGCGGGCCGGGCACGGGCGGCGGCAGCTCGCCGTGGCGGATGACGTCGGGGGAGCCGAACTGGGTTGTGTAAGCGGCACGCATGGTCGCCGAGTCTGGCAGCGCCCCGGCGCCGCACGGCAGATCCTGTGCCGATCGCGGGCCACGGTCCGTCAGGTCGCCGACCCGTGTGTCAACTCAAGTTCAATGCAAGGCAGTTGCGCGCCTACGCTGCCTGTCGTGTCCCTCACTCCGACCGACGTGGCACCCGGCGACCGCCGGATGTCCGCGCACATACGACCGCTGCTGCTGGCGCTGAGGCCGGCACTCACCGAGGCGGACTTCGACCGGTTCGCCGTCGAGGCGCATGCGCAGGGCCTGACCTTCACCGCCGCCTACGACACCCACGGGCACTGCGTCGCGGTGGCCACACACCGGGTCCTGGCGACCAGCCGGGGCCGGATCCTCTTCGTCGACGACCTCGTCACCGACGCCACCTGCCGCTCGGCCGGCATCGGCACGACCCTGGTCGCCCACCTCACCGAACGAGCCCGCGCGGCTGGCTGCGTACGCGTCGAGCTCGACTCCGGCACCACCAACCTCGCCGCCCACCGCTTCTACCACGCCCGCCGGATGACCGTCTCGGCGCTGCATTTCACACTGAACGTCGGGACCGACTGACGGCGAGGACGGCCATGGCATCGCTCGGACGTCCTCCTCCCTGACGGACGACGGCGGCTTGGCCGGGCCTTGGTCAGGGCTTGGCCGTTGCCGTCGAGCGTGGGTGCGCGCCGTGTTCGCGGCGCTCGCGCCGCAGGCATGTGTGCTCGGCGCGGTCGGTACGACGAGGAAGTGAAAGCCACCCCATGTCCGACACCACCCTTGCCCGAAGCGGGCAGGACGCCACGGTCACCGAACTGCTCGTGAAGCTGACGGCCGCCCTGGCCCAGGAGCTGGCCGCCGGAACCTGGCGCCCCGGCCCGCTGGAGCGGAGCCTCGCCCGCCGGCTGCTGATCGCCTCGGCGGGGGATCACGAACTGACCGCGGACCGCGTTCGCGACGTGCTCCGGGAGGGCGCGGTGGCCGTGTTCTACGTCGGCGGGGGCCGGTTCGCGGCCCTGCTCGGACAGCTGGCCGCCGTGGCCGAAGCACCCGAGGCGGACGCCACGGACGCCGGGGCCGGAGCGCGCTCGCTGCTGGAGCGGATCGCGCACGAGGAGAACGAGGAAGGGGAACACGACCGCGACCACCGCTGAACCCGCCCCCGTCCCCGTCGACTTCTGGTTCGATCCGGTGTGCCCCTGGGCGTACATGGCCTCCCGTCGGCTGCCGACCGACGGGTGGCGACCGGTCCGGGGCGTGACCGCCGCCCGGCAGAAGTACGGCGACGAGGTCACCGGCCCGCTCCGCGCCGCACTCGGCGACCGCATCCACCGCCAGGGCTCGGTGCGACCCGGGAGGCGGTCCTCGCCCGGAGGCCGGCACCCCGGTGATCGCCCTGCCCGGCCCCGACGGCACGTCTCCGGCCTTCTCCGGTCCGGTCGTCACCCCGCGCCGCGCGGCGGTGCGGCACCCGACCTGTGAGACGGCCTGGTGCCGCCGGCCTCCACCCGGGGCCGCCACGAACTCGAACGCTCCCGCCGGGGCCCGGGGCTCTGCGACCCCGTCAGGGTCGTGCCGCCGACCGCAGGCACGGCCCCTCGCACGGAGCGTGCCGCTCAGATCGCGGCAGCCGTACGGGGCTCCTGTTCCTCCCGCCGGACCCGGGCCGGTGGCCCGGGGACGCGCAGGGCGAGCAGGCCGAGGATCGCGAAGAAGGCCGCCCAGCCCGTCCAGCCGGCCCAATCCCAGCCGACGCTGGTGCTGATCAGCGGCGGGCCCACGACCGTCGTCACCCCGAACCCCAGATTGAGCGCCGCCAGATGGCTGGTCTTCTGGCCCTCGGGGATGTGCTGCAGTGCCGCTCCGGTGGTGCCCGCGGTGATCAGCAGCTCGCCCAGCGACAGCAGCAGCGCCGCGACCACCACGACCCCGAAGGCGAACCCTCCCGAGCCCAGCGCCGTCAGCGGCACCACCAGCGCGCCGAGCCCGGCCAGCAGACCCCCGCCGCACATCAGCGCCCGGGCCCGCGTCGGCCGCTCCGAGCCCTTGCTCAGCCGTACCTGCAACGCCACGACGACCGCCGTGTTCAGCAACTGGATCAGCGTCACGGTCCACGACGGGGCCTGGGTCCGCTGCACGATCCACAGCGGCATCCCGATGCCCAGCAGCAGCGCCGACAGCGTGAACGCCCCGTAGAGCGCGGTGATGGCGAGGAAGGCGCGGTTGCGCAGGATACGGGCGCGCCCGCCCCGCCGGCCGGGGGCGGCGGCCGAAGCGGGGAAGCCGCGGCAGACCACCGCACAGCACAGGAACAGCGCCGCGGAGGCCACCAGCACCGCCCGGTACGCCCACTCCTCGCCGACGGCGATCGCGGCGCCCGCGGGCAGCGCACCGGCCGCCAGGCCGGCGTTGCGCAGGGTCCGCAGCCGCGCCAGCGTGCCCACGGCCTGCTCGTCGCGTACCCGGCTGATCAGCCCGGACTCGATCAGCGGGCCGATGCCCCGGCTGAGCACCCCCGCCACCGCCGCCGCGACCAGCGCCTGCCCGAAGGTGGCGACCGACGCGAGCGCCAGGAAGGCCGCGCAACGGATCGCGAACAGCACGCCCAGCACCACCCGGAGGCCGAACCGTTCCGCCGCCCGCGCGATGGGCATGGCACCCAGCAGCGACGCCACGCCCGAGGTGCTGAGCACGAGGCCGATCTGCTGATTCGTCAGACCGGTCGCCCGGTGGAGGAAGAGCACCGACGACGACAGGTACATCCCGAGGCCGAGGGCGTCGCACAGGCCCACCACGTAGAACCGGCGGGGCGGGGCCGTACGGGGCACGGTGTCGTGATCAGTCACGGTCCGCCCCTGACGGCGCGTCGAGTCCCGGCACCAGCCGGATGGCCAGGGCCCGCTCCACCCGCCGGGTGACGGCGCGGGCGGCGGCCCGGTCGGGGGCGTCCACCATGAAGCTGGCCAGGTGCAGGGTGCCCTTGCGGCTGACCCGCTGGCCGGGCCCGAAACGGGGCGAGACGTAGACGAGTTCGGGGAAGGCGCGCAGCAGCTCCGCGACCGGGGTCTGGTCGGCCACCCGCCAGTTGCCGGCCGGGATCGGCAGGAACCGCAGCAGCGCGACCCGGGTGAACTCCGGCAGCCGGGTCGGCGGCAGGCCGAGCGCGCTGCGGCCGGTCTCGGCGGCGTAGTCCCACCCGGCCGCCACCTCGAACATGGTGGGCAGCGGCCCGCCGGCCCGCGCGTTGACCTCGATGACGCGCGGGCCGTCGGGCGTCAGCGCGATCTCGGTGTGCACCGCGCCGCAGGTCAGCCCGATCGCCCGGATCGCCCGGTCGGCCAGGTCCACGACGGCCGCCCGCGTCGCGCCGTCCGGCCTGCCGGGCAGTACGACGCCCTCCTCGGCATAGCCGTGCTCCAGCGGCAGCCGGTCGGAGACCGCCAGATGGTGGGCGGTGCCGTCGGCCAGGAGCGACTCCACGCTGCAGTAGGACGCGTAGCCGCTGTCGCCGTCCGTCTCGAGCGCCATCCGCTGCTCCAGCAGATACGCCTCGTCCGACTGCAGGAACGGTGTCTTCTCGGCGCGCGCGCTGCCGAAGGCGTGGATCAGCTCCGCGTAGGTGGACACCAGCCGGACGCTCTGGCTGCCCGCGCCCAGGGAGGGCTTGAACACCCCCGGCAGCCCGACCCGGGCGGCGGCCGCCGCCAGGTCCCGCTCGCTGGTGATCACCTCGAACTCGGGGGAGGGCACGCCGTGTTCGGCGAAGACCAGGCGCTGGCGGGCCTTGGACTGGGCGACGGCCACCGCCTCGGGCGGGTTGCCGGGCAGCCCCAGCCGGTCGGCGATCTCGGCCTGCGGGCGCAGCAGCAGTTCCGAGTACGTCACCACGCCGTCGAGCGGCAGTCGGCCGTGCAGGGCGAGGGCGGCCTCGACCGCGGTGTCCAGGTCCGGGGCGTCCAGGAACTCGCCGCCGAGGCCGCGCTGTTCCCAGCCTGCCCGGACCTGCCCGGAAGGGCGCCAGGCGGTGACGTACACGACGCTGACGGTGTCGGTGACGGTGGCCAGCGATGCGAGGGCCTGGTCAGGGGCGTGTCCGCCGATCCCGGCGAGGAGGAGAAGATGGGGGGTACCCATGGCGGTGAGGCCTTTCAGCTGAGGACGGGAAACGACGCGGGGGCCGAACGGAAGGACAGGAGTTCGCCGACCAGCACGTCGAGCCGCCGGTCGAGGAAGTCGAGGGGTTCTCCGGGGAGCAGGTCGGAGGCGGTGGTGGCGACATGGGTGGGCGCCGCCCAGCCGCTGAGCGCCCGGACGACGGTGCGCAGCTGGTCACAGGCGGTGCCTGCGCCACGCGGCCCGCCGCCCGCGGCGATCAGGCCGACCGGCCGTCCGGCCAGCGCGTCTCCGGTGAGGTGGTCCAGCGCGTTCTTCAGCAGCGCGCTGTAGGAGCCGTGATAGACGGGCGTGGCGAGCACCGCGCCGTCGGCGCGGGCGACGCGGGCCCGCAACAGCGCCGTCTGGCTGCCCGGCGGCGGGTCGTCGTAGTCCACGAGGGCGTGCGGCTCGCGGAACTCCACGGCCAGGTCGACCAGTTCGAAGCCGCTGCCGGCCCGGTCGATGCGCTCGCCGGCCCGCAGCAGGACCTCGCGGGTCACCGAGTCCTTGGCGGCGCTGCCGAGGAGACCGAGGATCATCGCCGTACCCCCTCGTCCGCCGGGCCGGTCACGACGCGTATCTCGCGCTCGGCCCGGGCCAGCAGCCGCATGAGCTCGGAGTGGCCGTCGTGGACGAAGACATGGGTGCTCACGCCGGTGCCGGAGAACGTCGAGGCGGGGACGGTCTCGCCGACGCGCGCCCGTACGGACCGGACGTGGGCGTACGGCGCCACCGCCGTGTCGTCGTACTCCAGCAGCCGGCCGCCGTCGCAGTAGTGCACGGTCCAGCCGGCGTAGGCGGCGACGGGCTCCCGGCGCCCGGTGAGCGGGTCCTCGCCCGCGTCGGCGAGGAGCTTGGCGTGGCGCAGGTCGACGCCGTCGGTGGCGAGGAACGCTTCCACGACGCCGGCGCCGCCGGGCCGGGCGGCCACCTCGCAGAAGGTCAGCCGCTCGCCGGTGACGAACGCCTCCAGGTGCAGCACGCCCGAGCGGACCCGCCAGGCGTCCACGACCTGCGCCAGCAGCCGGCCGGCCGCGGCCCGCACCGCCGGGTCGGCGACGCTCGCCGACGACAGGGGCCGGCCGCTGCGCAGAGCCAAGGTGTCGCGCTCGTACGCGGACACGTTCCACACCGGTTCGCCGTCCCGCACGACCGCGTCGATGTGGCACATCGGGGCGTCGACGAACTCCTCGCACAGTTGCGTGCCCGGTACGAACTCCTCGCGCAGCCAGGTCTGCAGGGCGGGCCAGGACGAGATGACGGCCACGCCCTGGGAGCCGGAGGCCGCCCGCGGTTTGAGCACGACCTTGCCATGACGGTCGAACATCTCCGTCACGTCCTCGGGGGTGTGGGCGAGCAACCCGTCGGCACACCGGATCCCGTGCCGCCTGGCGATCCGCTTCATGACGGCCTTGTCCACGAAACGCTGTACGTCCTCGGGCCGTTCACCCGGCACGCGCAGCAACTCCCGCAGCCGCGCCGCGGGTTCGAGCAGCCGTTCCGACATGGCGGCCACCCGGTGCACCGGATGCGCCGCGTGCACGGCACGGGCGAGGGCGTCCAGCGCGAGGCCGTCGCCAAGGTCGGTGCGCACCGTCAGCGCGGCGGGCCCGAACCCGTCGTCGGCCGAGGTCAGCACGCTCGTCCGGAAGCGGTCGGAGGGCAGTACGGGGGTCGTGCCGTCGGCCAGGGTCCAGGTGCCGGCCCCGAGCCGGTCGAGGAGCAGGACGTGCGTACGGTCCCGCTCGGCGGTGCGCAGGAGGAGCGCCTTCTCCAGCCGCGCCGCGGCCTCCCGCGCCGGTGCGCGACCATCCGCGACCACGGTGTGCCGCAACCGTAGGACGGCCTCCCGGCCGTCGTGGACAGCACCGGCCCCCATGAACACCTGCGCCCTGAACAGGCCGGGCCAGGCGCTCAGTTCACCGTCGGTGGTGGCCTCGACCACCCGGAAGCGCCGGGCGGGCGCCCGCACCTCCCGCTGCACGGCGACCGTCCCGCGAGCGGCCCCGCGCGGGGTACGGCCGAGGGCGATCTCCGCGACGGCGCAGACGACGCTGCGGGTGCGGGTGGCGTCGCACAGATCGACGGTCGCCGCGTCCAGGCCGGGGAGGAGGACGGGGGGACGGGAGGCGGGTGCGTGGGTGTCCGGTCCGGCGGTGGGGAAGACACAGCGCACCACCCCCTCCAGCCGGGCGTCGCGTACCGCGCGCACGGCCCGTCGGGCGAGCGACGCGCTCAGCCGCGGGGGGAGGCCCGAGGGGCACAGGCGGGTGTCCGGTTCCTCGTCGACGACGGTGAGGACGCGGACGTCGTCGCGGTGTGCGGCCACCACGACGGTGTGGCCGTGCGGTGGGGGAGCGGTGGTCGAGGCGGCCCGGGCGCCGTCGCGCAACTGCGCGGAGACGGGGGACGAGGAGAAGGTCAGGGCGGCCCGCACCGGCTCGGCGGCGTGCACGAGACGGGCGGCGGCCCGGATGTCCGCTCCCGGGGCGCTGTGCCACTGCCCGTGGTATTGCCGCCGCCACAACGCGCGCGCCGCGCCCTCGCCGTCCGGTCCCCCGGTCCACACCACGCTCAGCCGCGCGGTGACCGCTCCGAGGGCGGCGAGGATCCGTTCGACGGGGTCGTCGGCACCGAGCAGAAGGAGCAGATGGTCCCCGGAGGGGATGCCGTCGCCGGAGGCGAGCGGCTGCGGCGACCGGGCCGGCCGAGCCCGCGGCTCCAGTTCCAGTGAGTCCAGTATGCGCGCCGCGGCCTCGGCGGCTGTCCCTGCCGCCTCTTCGCCGGTGCGGCCCCGGGCCAGTACGTAGCCGAAGCGGTCGTGGTTGGTGCGCAGGGGCGGGACGTGGTCGCCCTGCTCGACGGTGACATGGGTCTCGATCACGTCCGGGGTGAGGGCGTCCGCCGGCTTCGCGCCGCGCACCACCGCCGCCACGGGGCTGTACAGCTGGTGCAGAGCGACGACCGTCTCCGCCGGGGCGGCCTCCTGGACCGGTTCCCCGACGGCCAGCGCCACCAGGTCCCGGGTGAGCGAGCGGCCCAGTGCCAGGGACATCTGACGGGTCACCACATGCCCGGCGACCCGCGCGTTGATCTCGATCAGCTCGGGCCCGGTGGGCGTGAGCAGCAGTTCGGCGTGGACCGCCGACGCACGGATACCGAGCGCGCGGACGGCGTCGTGGACGAAGGCGCGGGCCGCCGCCTCCTGGTCGATACGGGCCGGGAAGTGGCCGCCCAGCTCGGCGGCCTGGCCGGGCGGCGCCTGCAGCCGTTCGGCGAACCCGAGCAGCACCACGCGCTCGCCCTGCACCAGCAGTTCCGCGCTGATGTGCCGGCCGACCGCGTACTGCTCGACCAGTGCCCTCGGCGGCGCCCCGTCCCGTCCCGCCGGCACCCCGAGCACCTCGGCCAGCGCACGGGCCGCCACCGCCCGGGTCCACGCGACGGTCACGCCCACCGACCAGCCGCCCGCGGTGGGCTTCACCACGACGGGCAGCCCGATCTCGTCCACCGCGGCCAGCCCCTCGGCCTCGGTGGCGGCCACCCGCCAGTCCAGCGAGCCGACGGAGTGCTCCGCGAGTCGGGCGCGCACGGCGGCCTTGTCGCCGAGGACGCGTGCGGTGTCCAGCGACTCGTGCGGCACCCCGAGATCCCGGGCGAGCTCGGCCACGGCGTACGGATACACCTCGTCGCGGCCGATCACCCCGTCCGGCGGGGTGGGGCCGAGCTTTCCGCGCAGCCGCGCCGCGAGGTCTCCGGCGGCCGGGTTCGGCACTTCCACGAGGCGTGCGGCGCGCGAGGCGAGTTCGAATCCCGGTTGCCCGCGATAGGCGGCCAGATTCCCGGTGACGAAACTCACCTCGATTCCCGAGTCCGCCATTTCCGCGACCATGTCGAATCCGCGGACGGACGTTGTCTCCATCAGAACTATGTGCACGCCGCTCAGCTCCCCGTCCCGGTCGTCCTGCTTTTGCGGTCAGCGTCCGCCCGACCGCCGAACTCCTCAAGGAGACCCGGAGGAAAGGGTCAAGTAGCGTGCCTGAGCGGTCGCTTGCCCCCTTGAAGCACGTCACGGCCTGCTGTCAACAAGGCGGGCCGTAATACCGGAAGTTGCCGGATTGCGTGCCGCCTGCTCGCTGTTCCTCAATCCGCCCGCCTAGTTTCGGCGCTCGGCAGAGAAACCCATCCGAGCCATCCGAGCCACCCCGAGCCACCCGAGAAAAGGATGAGACGGCGTGCGAACCATTGATCTCCCGGCCTCCGGGCCAGGCCACTCGGCCCCCCTCACCCACGTGGGATTCAGGCCCGACGGAAAGCGCCTGGCCACCTGTTCGTACGACGGCACCGTGATCGTCTGGGACACCGGCGATCCCTCCCGCCCCGTTCCGCTGGCCCGGCTGCGCCACCGCCGCCTGGTCAACGCCTCCGCCTGGAACCCGGTCGACCCCGAGGTGCTGGCCACGGCATCGGCCGACAAGACGGTGGCGGTCTGGCGGGTGGACGCGCACGGCCGCGGCACCCTGAGCACCGTTCTGGCCCGGCACACCGACGACATCAACTCGGTCGCCTGGCTGCCCGACGGCGAGCGGCTCATCTGCGTTTCGGAGGACGGCCGCGCCACCCTCTGGTCGGCCGCCGACGGTGTCTTCCTCGCCGAGGTCGGCTCGCACGAGGCGCACTGCATGATGGTGTCCGTCAGCGAGCAGGGTCTGGTCGCCACCGTCGGCGAGGACGGACTGGTGGCCGTCAGCGACCCGGACGGCACCGCCGCGCCGGTCACCCGCCGCTACGACTCCTCCATCGAGGGCTGCGCCTGGTCCCACTCCGGCCGGCTGCTCGCCGTCGCCCGCGACGACGGCGCCGTCGACCTGCTCACCGCCGGCCTCGACCTGGTGCGCACGGTCCCCGTGTCCACCTCGGCGGCCCGCGCGGTCGCCTGGGCCGAGGACGACTCCTCGTTCGTCGTCGGCGCCTACGACGGCGCCCTGCACTGGTTCGACGTCGTGGGCACCCGACTGCACCGTGTCGAGGACCGACGGGTGTGGCCGCGCTCGGTGGCCGTCGCGGGCGGTGTCGTCGCGGCCGGCAGCTTCTGGAACGGCCCGCACCTGTACGACCTCACCACGGCCCGCGAGACCGCCGCCCCCGACACCCCCACCCACGGCCCCAACGCGCTCGCCCAACGCGGCGACGAACTGCTCATCGGCACCGACTCCGGTCTCGTCGTCGCCGTACGCACCGACGGATCCGGCACCGAGGGCACCGGGGCGGTCCGCACGACCGTCCTCACCGACGGTCCGATCCTGTCCCTGGCCGTCGACGGCGACACCGTCTGCGCCGGCACCTACTCCGGACACGTTCTGCGCCACGACGGCACGACGCTCACCTCCAGCCCCGGCCTCGGCGCACCCGTCCCCTCCCTCACCGTCCACGAGGGCATGCTCGTCGCCGGCACCTACAACGGCGAGTTCCTCCTGCTCGACCCCGGCACCCTCGACGTACTCGAGCGGATCGAGGCGCACGACGGCTCCGTGAAGTCGCTGACCGCCGTGGCCGGAGGGTTCCTGTCGGCGGCCACCGACCGCACCGTCGAGGTGGGCGGACCACGCGGGCGCAGCAAGCTGTGGGAGCACGGCAACCTCGTCAACGCGGTCGCCGCGCTCGGCGCCGAGGCCGCCGCCAGTGCCTCGCGCGACCACACAGTCAAGGTCGGCCGGCTCGTCCGGCAGGCCGACGGCGGCTGGCGCGCCGCAGACGTGCAGACCCTGCTCGGCCCCGACGAGTCCGTCAAGTGCGTGGCCCTGCTGGGCGACGCCGAGCGGCCCGTCGTGCTGGCCGGTTCCTACGACTTCGGTCTGCACGCCTGGCAGGTCGACTGGGAGGACTCCGCGGCCACCCTCGCCTCCGGCCGGGTGCTGGCCGAGTTCGCCCAGGGCCTGTCCTGCATGCTCCGGCTCGCCGACGGCTCGGTCGCCGTGGCCGGCTGGGACGGCCGCGTCCTGGTCGTCGGCCGCGACCGGGCCGGCCGCCCCGAGGTGCGGACCTCGCTGCACCTGAATGAACTGCTCACCGCCGGCGCGACAGAAGGTCGTACGACACAGGGCCGTACGACACAAGGCCGTACGACGGAAAACCGTACGACAGAAAGCAGGGCCGCATGAACCCGCTCACCACGCTGCCGCACACCGCCTCGGTCCGCGCCCGCGTGCCCATCACCCTCGACCGCGCGGCCGGCCGGCCGGCCGAACTCGTCACCTTCCACCAGCTGCCGGACGCGCAGGAGCACGTCGCCTGCGTGCTGCCGTACGCGCCGCGCAGCGTGCCCCTGGTACGGCTGCACAGCGAGTGCCTGACCGGCGACGTGTTCGGCTCCGCCCGCTGCGACTGCGGGCCCCAGCTGGACGAGGCGCTGACCGCGATGGCCGCCGAGGGCGGCGTGCTGCTGTACCTGCGCCAGGAGGGCCGTGGCATCGGCCTGTACAACAAGCTCGACACCTACGTCCTGCAGGACCAGGACATCGACACCTTCCGCGCCAACCGGATCATCGGGCGCGGTGAGGACGAGCGCGACTACCGGGCCGCCGCCGCGATGCTGCGGGCGCTGGGCCTGACCCGCGTCCGGCTGCTGACCAACAACCCCGACAAGGTGGCGCAGTTGCGCGAACTCGGCATCCGGGTCGACGCCGTGCTGCCCACTGCTGTCCACCTCACCCCGCACAACGAGCGCTACCTGTCCGCCAAGGCCAAGAGCGGGCACACCCTGGCGCTGCTGAAGGAGGCCAGCGCATGAACCTCGAAGACATCGCCCGTTCCCCGCACTTCAAGGAGCAGGCGGACCTCGCCGCCCCGGACCGGGTGCACAGCTTCCGGCGCCCGCGTGTGCGTCCCGACTCCGCGGACACCCTGCGGCTGGCCGCCGCTGTCGAGGACCCCGAGCTGCCGCTGGCCGCACGGCTCGCGGCCGGCAGCATGCTGGCCGTGCTCGGCGACCCGCGCATCACCCCCGTCCCGCGCACCTGCTTCGTCCCCGGCGCCACGGTCCCGATCGGGCTGCCCGCCGAAGAGGTCGGGTACGTCACCCGGGCCTGGGCGGACAAGGGCGTGGTGGAGTCCTGGATCGTCAAGGAGACGCCCGAACACACCGTGGAGGTCGCCGACTTCTGGATCGCCCGCTACCCGGTGACCAACGGCGAGTGGCGCGACTTCCTCGCCGACACCGGCCTGGAGGACCGCCCCACCACCTGGTACCTGGGCGCCTACCCCTGGGACCGCTCCAACCACCCGGTGGCCGGCATCCGCGCCGAGCACGCCGACCACTACGCGCGCTGGCTGAGCGACCGCACCGGCCACCCGTGGCGGCTGCCGACCGAGGCGGAGTGGGAGTACGCGGCCAAGGGACCGGAAGGACGTCCCTATCCGTGGGAGGGCGGGTTCGACCCGGAGGCAGCCAACACCCGGGAGTCGGGCGTGCACACCACCACCCCCGTCGGCGCCTTCCCGGCAGGACAGGCACCGTTCGGCGCGCACGACATGGGCGGCAACGTGGAGGAGTTCACCGCCGACGACTACGTCCCCTACCCGGGCGGCGAGCACATCGCCGATCACCTGGTCGAGACGATGGGCACCTACCGCGTGGCCCGCGGCGGCAGCTTCGCCCGCTTCGGCGACCTCACCCGCACCCGCCGCCGCCACGGCGCCTTTCCCGGGCCGCTGTACCCGGTGGGCTTCCGGCTGGTCACCGGCGAGCGCCCGTCATGAGCGGGACGCTGAGGACCGGGCCGAGGACGCCGGTGGCCACGGACACGGCGACGGCCGGCGCGGCGACACTGCCGATGCCCCCGGCCCGGGCCGGCCTGGCGCCCCTGGCGCCCGGACTCGCCGGGATCGCGCGGGCGCTGGCCGTCCGTGCCCCCGACCGGGCCGGCATCGAGGCGGCCTTCGCCCCGCTGGAGCGGCGGGCGCTGCGGCTGCTGCCGCGGCTGGCCACGCTGCGGCCCGCGGTGGGGGCCACTCCGCTGGTGCCCGTGCCCAGCCGAGGCGGGCGGGGCACCGTGTGGCTGAAGACGGAGGCCGCCAACCTGACCGGCACCGTCAAGGCCCGTACCGCGTACGCCCTGTTGTGCGCGGCGGTGGCCCGGGCCGACACCCGCGACGTGCGGCTGGCCGAGTACTCGGGCGGTTCCCTCGCACTCTCCCTCGCGGAGATGTGCGCGGGGCTCGGCATCGACCTGCACCTGGCCGTGCCGCACGGCTCGCCCGAACGTCTCGTCGGCACCCTGCGCAGGCACGGCGCGCGGGTCTCGTACGGGTCCAAGGACGCCGGCTTCCTCGGCGCGATGGAGGAGGCCGTACGCATCGCCGCCCGCGAGGAACGCCGGCTGCTCCTGCAGCACTGCGCCCCCGAGGCGGTCGCCGTGCACCGCGAACGTACCGGCACCGAGATCACCGCCCAGCTCACCACGGAAGGCGTACGGCCCCTCGCGCTCGCGGCGGCGGTCGGCTCCGCCGGCACGCTCGTCGGCACCGCGCAGGCCCTGCGCACCCGCTGGCCGGGCTGCCTGGCCGTCGCCGTCTTCCCCGCGGAGGCGCCCTACGGCGACGGCCGCGCCCCCGACGGCGCCCGCCGCATGAGCGGCACCGGCGGCCTCGGCCACGGCCTGAAACAGCCGCTGCTGGCCCCGTACGAGGACGACTTCACCTTCGCGCGGACCGGCTACGCCGAGGCGCTGGACGCCATGCGGCACCTGCTTCGCGCCCAGCAGGTCGCCGTCTCCAGCAGTGCCGCGGGCGCCTGGCTCCACGCGTCCCGCATCGTCGACCAGGCTCCGCGCGGCAGCCACGCGGTGGCCATCGCCGCCGGCCGCGGAACAGCTGAGGAGTGGGCCCATGCCGCCGACCACTGACACACCGGCCGCTGACACACCGGCCACTGACACGACGGCCACCGGCATCCCCGCCGGCTACCGCGCCTACCGGCGGGTCGTCGCCGACTCCTTCGGGAACTGGTACGGCGAGGGCCGTGACTCGTGGACCGGAGCCGAGACCAACGACCAAGTGACCCGGTTCGCCCTCGCCCAAGCGCCCGTCGCCACCCGGCCCGGGCGCCGTCGGATCCTGGACGTCGGCTGTGGCCGCGGCCGGCAGACCACCGAGCTCGCCGAAGGACTCGACGCCCACGCCACGGGACTGGACCTGCTGGACGTGTGGGACGTCCCGCCGCCCGCACGCGGCGAAGTCCGCTTCCGCCAGGGCGACTTCCTGGAGGTCGCGGAATCCGGCCTCGACCTCGTCGTGGACAACGGCTGCCTGCACCACCAGCGCCGCGCCGACTGGCCTGTCTGGGCCGCCCACGGCGCCGGCCTGCTGCGCCCCGGCGGCGTGCTCGTCGTCAGCGTGTTCCTCAGCCCCGACGGCGAGATCGCCGAGCTCCCCCTGGCCGACGGCCGGCTGAACTGGTGGCTGACCGAACAGGCCGTCACCGACCTGTACACCGGCGCCGGGCTCACCCCGGCGGACCGCCTGGTGATCGACCGGAACTTCCGGTACCAGGGCCACTGGCTCGAGTACCTGGCGCTGTCGTTCCGCAGAACCGACGGATGACCTCCGTCGCCGTGACCCGTTTCCCGTGAAGGGACCGACCATGCTCAAGGAAATCGACCTGGAACGGCCCGGCAGCCGGGAGCACCTGCGGGCCGCCCTGCGCGACGGGTTCTTCCTCGTCCGCAACACCGTTCCGGAAAGCCTCCTGGACGAGGCGTACGCCTTCCTGCGCGCCTTCTTCGCGCTGGACGCCGACGCGAAGAAGACATGCCGGACACCCGGCAGCAACGGCCAGTCCGGCTACACCCCGCCGCTGGTGGAGCACGCGGAGAAGGGCTCGGTGCCGGACTGGAAGGAACTCTTCCACTGGGGTGCGCCGCTGCCCGGGCACCATCCCCTGCGCGTTCGCTACCCGGCCCGCTACCCCGACCCGTACTTCCCCGACCACCTGGTGCCCGGCATCGGCTCCGCGCTGCGCGAACTGCACCTCCGCATGCTGCGCTTCCAGCACGACGTCGTACGGGCCCTCGCCGACGCGCTGGGCGCCCACCCCGACTACTTCGCCGACATGCTGGAGGACGGCCCCGTCGTCAACCGGGCCACCTGGTACCCGCCGATGGACCAGGCCCCCTCCGACCGCCATATGTGGGCGGTGGAACACCAGGACTTCGACCTGATCACCGCGCTGCCGAGGGCGACCGCGGCGGGCCTGGAGGTCCTGGTCGACGGCGAGTGGACAGCCGTGGACGCCCCGCCCGGCCACGCCGTCGTCAACGTCGGCATGGTCCTCGACCGCCTCACCAACGGCCTGGCCCGAGCCGCCGTCCACCGTGTCGTGGCCCGCCCCGGCCAGCAGGAGGGCCGCCTGTCCATCGTCCAGTTCTGCCACCCGGCCCCCTGGACGACCCTCACCCCCCTCCGCGTCCCGGGCGCCGAAACGGCGCCCCAACGCTTCGCCACCCTCACCGCGGACGAACTCTTCCAGCGCACGATGTACCGCATCAACCGCCTGGACACCCCGCCCGTCCCGGCCACGGCACGATGACCGGCGCCCACTCGCCCCGGGCGACACGAACGAGAACTCCGCTTCCTCCCGTACCCGACAAGGCACCCACCACGAAGCCTCCGGCGCGCCGCGGGGTGCCGGGCGCGGACGGCGTTGTCGGTGGGTCGGCGAGGGGCGGGGCCCCGGTCCTGCGGGGGCGCCGGCCGGTGGCCGGTCCCGGTGGGCCGCTCCGGGACCGCGCCGATCCGGTGAGGCCCGACTCCCCTCGGCCGCGGCGCGGTGCGCCCCGTCGTATCCGCCGCGCCCTCGATGCCGTCCGCCGCCGCCCCCGTACCCCCCGACCCTTCGCCACCCCCTCCCTCCTCTCCCTCCTCCGGCTGATCCGCGAGGATCTCCAGGCGGTCCTCGACCGCGACCCGTCCTGCTCGGGCCGGCTGGAGGCGCTGCTGCACGCAGGCTGGCAGGGGCTCGCCCTGCACCGGCTGGCCCACCGCCAGTACACGCGCGGGCGCCGGCTGCGGGCCGCCGCGCTGACCCGTTCGGCCCGGGTGCTGACCGGCATGGAGATCCACGCGGGTGCCCGTATCGGCCGACGGGCGTTCATCGACCACGGCTTCGGCGTCGTCATCGGTGAAACCGCCGTCGTCGGCGACGACGTGACGCTGTATCACGGCGTCACTCTCGGCTCCCGCGGCTGGGTGCGCGACAGCGACGGCGCCAGACGACGACACCCCGTCCTGGGCGACCGCGTCCTGATCGGCACGGGTGCCTCGGTGCTGGGCCCGGTGACGGTGAGCGACGGCTGCCGCATCCCCGCCCACGCCCTGGTCCTGCACGACCTGCCGACAACCGCCGCCCCCCGCCGGCCCACCCACGGCACCGATGGCCCGCCCAGGTCCGCCGGCTCGCCCCCGCACCCCTGAAGCGCCCTCGCGAGTCCCCGCAGCCGAACCGGCGGCCCGGTCCTCGCCGCGTCCGCCACGCCGGCCGCCCGCAGACGGTCGAACGAACCTACGACCCAAACCGCTTCTTTCACCTTCACCCAGGCCGTCAACTGATCGGCCCGCACCCCCCGCCCCCCAACGGACCCGCCCCGACCGAAGGACCCGCCTTGACCACCACCAGTACCCCCGCCGGCGGCATCGTACGCGACACGATCGTCATCGGCTCCGGCCCCGCCGGGTACACCGCGGCCCTCTACACCGCCCGTGCCCAGTTGAACCCCCTCGTCTTCGCCGGCTCCCTCCTCGTGGGCGGCGCCCTGACCACGACCACCGAGGTGGAGAACTTCCCCGGCTTCCCCGAGGGAGTCCTGGGCCCCGACCTGATGGACCGGATGCGCGAGCAGGCCGAACGCTTCGGTGCCGAGATCGTCGACGACGACATCACCGCCGTCGACCTCACCGGCCCCGTCAAGACCGTCACCGACTCCACCGGCACCCGGCACCACGCCCGCACGGTGATCGTCGCCACCGGCTCCCAGCACCGGAAACTGAACCTGCCCCGCGAGGACGAACTCTCCGGCCGTGGTGTCTCGTCCTGCGCCACCTGCGACGGCTTCTTCTTCAAGGACCGTGACATCGTGGTCGTGGGCGGCGGCGACACGGCGATGGAGGAGGCCACCTTCCTCACCCGCTTCGCCCGGTCGGTGACGGTCGTCCACCGCCGCGACACCCTGCGCGCCTCGAAGGTCATGCAGGACCGCGCCTTCAACGACCCGAAGATCGGCTTCGCCTGGAACAGCGAGGTCACCGCCCTGCACGGCGAGGGCCGGCTCACCTCCCTGACCCTGCGCGACACCGTCACCGGCGAGGACCGCACCCTCTCCGTCACCGGCCTGTTCGTGGCCATCGGCCACGACCCCCGCACCGACCTGTTCAAGGGCCTGCTCGCCCTGGACGATGCCGGCTACATCAAGGTCGACCACCCCACGACTCGCACCAGCCTCCCCGGCGTCTTCGCCGCGGGCGACGCCGTGGACCACCTATACCGCCAGGCCGTCACGGCGGCGGCCACCGGCTGCGCAGCCGCCCTGGACACCGAACGCCACCTCGCGGCAACCACCGCCGACTGAAGGGGAGTTCCCGCAGCGATCCCCGCCTGTGGTCCGTCCGCTCCCATAGGCGGGCCACAGACAGTGCGACAAGCAACCGTCAAAGCAGCCATCCTCGGAGTGACGGGCGTCAGTACGTGGTGACCAGCTCGTCGAGCAGCTGCTCCAACAGCTTGTTGTCACCGAGGAAGCTCTTCACCGAGGCGTCCTCGTTGCGTTGAGGGTCCATGCCCGACCAGTTCAGGGTGTATCCCGCGTCGGCGCCGAGTTGGGCAAGGAACGCCCGCTGGGCACGGCCGTTGCCCTCGCGGAACGGGTGGAGGACGTTCAGGTCGCCGTACAACGTGGCCAGTTGGATGACGAATTTCTGCCGGGGGAGATTCCGCAGATGACTGCAGGAGGCGAGACGACCGAAGACCTCTCCGGCATAGGGCACCAGGTTTCTCGCCGGGCAGAACGGTGTGCGCTTGGCGTCCACCGATCTGCACCTTGGGGGGAGCCCCGCGACAGTCTCGCGCGCGCGTCGCTGATGGTGAGGTGGGTGGGGGCGGGTTCGTCAGGCAGCGCGCCGCTGAGAAGGAACTCGCCGTCCACCGCACCCATCTGAGCACTGGACTTTTCCGGTTCTGAGCCAGTCATCGGCCCGGGACTGTCTCGCCCACATCAACACCCACCTCGACCTGATCAACTACGTCTTCCGCGACCAGGACGACGCCCCGACCTAGCCTGACGAGGCGCGCCCGGGTGATGTCCGCTACAGGAGTGTCGTGCCCCTCGTCTCCCGGGGGCACGACACTCCACCGCTCAGATGTCCCGGAAGATCTCGATCTGCGCCCCGATCGAGTTCAGGCGTTCCGCCAGGTCCTCGTAGCCGCGGTTGATGACGTACACGTTCCGCAGGACGGACGTGCCCTCCGCCGCCATCATCGCCAGGAGGACGACCACGGCCGGGCGCAGGGCCGGCGGGCACATCATCTCGGCGGCGCGCCAGCGGGTGGGGCCCTCCACCAGGACCCGGTGCGGGTCGAGGAGCTGGAGGCGGCCGCCGAGGCGGTTGAGGTCGGTGAGGTAGATCGCGCGGTTGTCGTAGACCCAGTCGTGGATGAGGGTCTTGCCCGAGGCGACGGCCGCGATGGCCGCGAAGAACGGCACGTTGTCGATGTTCAGGCCGGGGAACGGCATCGGGTGGATCTTGTCGATCGGCGCCTCCAGCTTGGAGGGCCGCACGGTGAGGTCCACCAGCCGGGTGCGGCCGTTGTCGGCGACGTACTCGGGCGTGCGGTCGTGGTCGAGGCCCATCTCCTCCAGGACCGCCAGCTCGATCTCCAGGAACTCGATGGGGACCCGGCGCACCGTCAGCTCCGACTCGGTGACGACGGCGGCGGCCAGCAGGCTCA
The DNA here is from genome assembly GCF_040630405.1 of Streptomyces sp. NPDC005811. Lineage (NCBI taxonomy): Bacteria > Bacillati > Actinomycetota > Actinomycetes > Kitasatosporales > Streptomycetaceae > Streptomyces > Streptomyces sp. NPDC005811. The sequence goes on along the minus strand of NZ_JBEXXK010000039.1, from coordinate 63,740 downwards.
TCGCCTCCACCGGGTCCTCGGAGGGCGAGTAGTCGACGTCGGTGTCGATGTCCGGGACGCCGTGCACGGTGAGCGTGGTGGTGCCGATGCCCTCGACCCGCACGCCCAGGGCCTCCAGGAAGAAGCACAGGTCCTGGACCATGTAGTTGGAGGAGGCGTTGCGGATGACGGTCACCCCGTCGTGCCGGGCGGCGGCCAGCAGCGCGTTCTCGGTGACCGTGTCCCCGCGCTCGGTCAGCACGATCGGCCGGTCGGGGCGTACGGCGCGGTCGACGACGGCGTGGTACTGCCCCTCCGTCGCCGCGATGTCCAGCCCGAACCGGCGCAGCGCGATCATGTGCGGCTCGATGGTCCGCGTCCCCAGGTCGCAGCCGCCGGCGTAGGGCAGCTTGAAGGAGTCCATGCGGTGCAGCAGCGGGCCGAAGAACATGATGATCGACCGGGTGCGTACGGCGGCGTCGGCGTCGATCGCCGCCATGTCCAGGTCGGCCGGCGGCACGATCTCCAGGTCGACGCCGCCGTTGATCCAGCGGGTGCGCACCCCGATGGAGTTCAGCACCTCGAGCAGACGGTAGACCTCCTCGATCCGGGCGACCCGGCGCAGCACCGTGCGCCCCCGGTTGAGCAGCGAGGCGCACAGCAGCGCGACACAGGCGTTCTTGCTGGTCTTGACGTCGATGGCACCGGACAGCCGACGGCCGCCCACGACCCGCAGATGCATCGGGCCCGCGTAGCCCAACGAGACGATCTCACTGTCCAGTGCTTCACCGATGCGAGCGATCATCTCAAGGCTGATGTTCTGGTTGCCGCGCTCGATCCGATTGACGGCGCTCTGGCTGGTGTTGAGCGCCTCGGCCAACTGTGCCTGTGTCCAGCCACGGTGCTGCCGGGCATCACGGATGAGCTTGCCGATGCGTACGAGGTAGTCGTCTGCCATGAGGCTGAGGTTATCTCAGATATGAGATGGCGCCTCTTGAGGGGTCCGTTCGGGTGACTTCCCGTCAACGGCCCCGTCGACGGCCCCGTCAACGGCCCCGTCGACGGCCCCTGCGCCACATCCTGATCCCGGTCGGCGGGATGTGCTCGGCGAAGCGGCCGTCCGGGTTCTGTCCCCGCAGCGTCGCGCGCAGGTCGCGCTCGAAGTCGGCGAGCCGGTCGCCGAACAGGTGCGGCGCCGCGTCGGACCGGGAGAACGCCCAGGCCACGAGGTCGTCCGCGGTGCGGATCACGACCTGTCCGGCCGGTACGACCAGCCGGCCCGCGTGCGCGAAACCGGCCCCGGCGAAAATGGCGTCCTCCCCGCCCGGTGTGCCGTCGGCGCGTCCTTCAGGTCAACGATGTGGACGAGCGTGCCGTCCGGCTCCGGCATCCCCGGCGCGGCGGCGGCGACCTGCTCGCGCCCGGTCCGGTGGAAGGACTGCGCGAACGCCACGACCCGGAGCTCACCCAGCCCGGCCGGCAGCTCCTCGGCCCGGGCGGCCACCCAGCGCGCGTCGGTCACCCCGTCCCGGGCGGCCCGTCGCGCGGCCTCGGCCGGCATGTCCTCGTCCGGGTCGAGCCCGACCGCCCCGGTGAAGAACCGGGCCGGCGGCAGCGTCACGGTCCCGGGCCCGCAGCCCACGTCCGGCAGCCGCCCCCGTTCGTAGTGGGCCGCGCTCCCCTGGAACAGTGTCCTGTCCCACTGCCACCCCTCGGGCATGCCGACCCCCCTCGTCGCGAGAGAGCCTAGAGGGGGGCGACGGTGGGTGTGACGAGCCCGGGCATGACCATCCAGCCCCCATGTACTAGAGTTATCTCGACATCGAGATATCTGCCGAGGCGCACCGCAGCCGCCCGGATCACCGGTCCGGTAGTAAGGGTTACCTAACTTAGCCTGACCTCAGCGGATCGGCCAAGCCCGCGTGGCGGCAGGATGCGGTGGTACGCGCACATCAATGAAGGAGACCGTCGTGTCGGCGAACAGCTTCGACGCCCGCAGCACGCTGCAGGTGGGCGACGAGTCGTACGAGATCTTCCGCCTGGACAAGGTGGAGGGCTCGGCCCGACTCCCCTACAGCCTCAAGGTCCTGCTGGAGAACCTGCTCCGCACGGAGGACGGCGCGAACATCACCGCCGACCACATCCGCGCCCTCGGCACCTGGGACTCGCAGGCCCAGCCCAGCCAGGAGATCCAGTTCACGCCGGCCCGCGTCATCATGCAGGACTTCACCGGTGTGCCCTGTGTCGTCGACCTCGCCACCATGCGTGAGGCCGTCGCGGCCCTCGGCGGCGACCCGGCGAAGATCAACCCGCTCTCCCCGGCCGAGATGGTCATCGACCACTCCGTCATCGCCGACAAGTTCGGCACCCACGACGCCTTCCAGCAGAACGTCGAGCTGGAGTACGGCCGCAACAAGGAGCGCTACCAGTTCCTGCGCTGGGGCCAGACCGCGTTCGACGACTTCAAGGTCGTCCCGCCGGGCACCGGCATCGTCCACCAGGTGAACATCGAGCACCTCGCGCGTACCGTCATGGTCCGTAACGGCCAGGCGTACCCCGACACCCTGGTCGGCACCGACTCGCACACCACGATGGTCAACGGCCTCGGTGTGCTGGGCTGGGGCGTCGGCGGCATCGAGGCCGAGGCCGCGATGCTCGGCCAGCCGGTCTCCATGCTCATCCCGCGCGTCGTCGGCTTCAAGCTCACCGGCGAGCTGCCCACCGGCACCACCGCCACCGACCTGGTGCTCACCATCACCGAGATGCTGCGCAAGCACGGCGTCGTCGGCAAGTTCGTCGAGTTCTACGGTGAGGGCGTCGCCGCGACCTCCCTCGCGAACCGCGCCACCATCGGCAACATGTCGCCGGAGTTCGGCTCCACCGCCGCGATCTTCCCGATCGACGACGAGACCCTGAACTACCTCCGGCTCACCGGCCGCTCCGCGCAGCAGGTCGCGCTCGTCGAGGCGTACGCCAAGGAGCAGGGCCTCTGGCTGGACCCGAAGGCCGAGCCGGACTTCTCCGAGAAGCTGGAGCTCGACCTCTCGACGGTCGTCCCGTCCATCGCCGGCCCGAAGCGCCCGCAGGACCGCATCGTCCTCGCGAACGCCGCCGAGCAGTTCAAGAGCGACGTACGCAACTACGTCGCCACCGCCGACGAGGCGGGCGAGGAGTCCTTCCCGGCCTCCGACGCCCCGGCCGCCAGCAACGGCGTGCCCACCAACCCGGTCACCGTCACCGCCCCCGACGGCTCGACCTACGAGATCGACCACGGCGCCGTCACCGTCGCCGCGATCACCTCCTGCACCAACACCTCCAACCCGTACGTCATGGTCGCCGCCGCGCTGGTGGCCAAGAAGGCGGTGGAGAAGGGCCTGACCCGCAAGCCGTGGGTCAAGACCACGCTCGCCCCGGGCTCCAAGGTCGTCACCGACTACTTCGACAAGGCGGGCCTCACCCCGTACCTCGACAAGGTCGGCTTCAACCTCGTCGGCTACGGCTGCACCACCTGCATCGGCAACTCCGGCCCGCTGCCGGAGGAGGTCTCCAAGGCCGTCAACGACCACGACCTCGCGGTCACCTCGGTCCTCTCGGGCAACCGCAACTTCGAGGGCCGGATCAACCCCGACGTCAAGATGAACTACCTGGCCTCCCCGCCGCTGGTCGTCGCGTACGCCATCGCGGGCTCCATGAAGGTGGACATCACCCAGGACGTCCTCGGCACCGACCAGGACGGCAACCCGGTCTTCCTGAAGGACATCTGGCCCTCCGAGGCCGAGGTCAACGACGTCGTGGCCAACGCCATCGGCGAGGACATGTTCAGCAAGTCCTACCAGGACGTCTTCGCCGGCGACGCCCAGTGGCAGGCGCTGTCGATCCCGACCGGCAACACCTTCGAGTGGGACCCGCAGTCGACGTACGTCCGCAAGCCCCCGTACTTCGAGGGCATGACGATGGAGACCACCCCGGTCTCCGACATCACGGGCGCCCGTGTCCTCGCCAAGCTGGGCGACTCGGTCACCACCGACCACATCTCCCCGGCCGGCGCCATCAAGGCCGACACCCCGGCCGGCACGTACCTCACCGAGCACGGTGTGGAGCGTCGTGACTTCAACTCCTACGGCTCGCGCCGAGGCAACCACGAGGTCATGATCCGCGGCACCTTCGCCAACATCCGCCTGCGCAACCAGATCGCGCCGGGCACCGAGGGCGGCTACACCCGCGACTTCACCCAGGCGGACGCGCCGGTCTCCTTCATCTACGACGCGTCGCAGAACTACCAGGCCGCCGGCACCCCGCTGGTCATCCTGGGCGGCAAGGAGTACGGCTCCGGCTCCTCCCGCGACTGGGCCGCCAAGGGCACCGCGCTGCTCGGCGTCAAGGCCGTCATCACCGAGTCGTACGAGCGCATCCACCGCTCGAACCTCATCGGCATGGGCGTCCTGCCGCTCCAGTTCCCGGCCGGCCAGTCCGCCGACTCGCTCGGCCTGACCGGCGAGGAGACCTTCTCCATCACCGGCGTGACCGAGCTGAACGACGGCACCACCCCGAGCACGGTCAAGGTCAGCACCGACACCGGCGTCGAGTTCGACGCGGTCGTCCGCATCGACACCCCCGGCGAGGCGGACTACTACCGCAACGGCGGCATCATGCAGTACGTGCTGCGCAGCCTGATCCGCAATTGATGTGCCCCTTGGCGTGAGCGCCTAGGGTTCCGGCCGTCGCCCTCACCGGGCGGCGGCCGGTGCTGCACGCATCCGAGCACCACTTGCGGGGTCCCTTGCCTCGGGATGGAGACTGCGCGTGCTCTTGGTAACCGTGTCGCCCATCCGGCGTGCACGGGCCTCGATTTCGACCGAGGCGACGCGATCCGCGTGGTCGATGTGTCCGCAGTGAACACATGCGAATTCTCGTCCACAGCGGAGACGATTCCTGGGATCGCGTTTCTTGCAGGAAGGACATGTCTGGGACGTTCCCTGAGGGGGAACCGGGCGAAGATCACTTCCGTACAGCGGGCACTTGTAGGCCAATTGGCGGCGTCGTTCGCCGGGAGCGTTGTCCAGGACTCCTCTGGTGAGCCCCGCTTTCTGCTTCCTGTTCCTGGTGTCTGCTGTTGCTCGAGATCGGCTGGCCGAGGCAGTCATGTTCTTCACACGCAAGTCTTCGATTCCGACGAACCCGTGGTTCTTGGAGAGGTCGGTGGTCAACTTGTGGGTGAAGTCGAGTCTCCTTCGGGCCTGCCTGGCTCGGAGTGCTCCGATCGAGGCAATGGTGCGTGCCAGTCGATTCGAGCGGGCGCCACGGTTGTGCTTCTCGGCGTAGGTGAGCTGGCGTTCCTTTCGTTGTTCCAGGGCTGTGAGGCGTTTCTCCTCCCCAACTGTCAGCGTGGGGTGCATGAATCTTCCCGTGGACTCGGTGGAAATCCATGCAGAGATGGATACTCCGAAGTCGACACCGCAGCCGGGGCCTCCGTTGGGGGCGGCAGGCTTGCTGCCGGAGTGCACTCCAAGGGAGACGTGCCATCCAAGTCCGTCACGAGCGATCGTCGCGTTGCGAACGGTTCCGCCCAGTGCTCGGGAGAGCCGGATGCGCAGCCAGCCCAGAACCGGGAAGCGGACGTCCGCCCAGTGTCTGTTGAGCTTGCGGAACTGAACGGCCTGGCCGGTGAAGGGGATTCCCATCCGATCGCCACGGTGCTTGAAAACCGGAGTGCCCGCCGGATGATCAGGATTGGCCATATTGACGAAGGCCCGGTCAAGGCGGCGCAGGATCTGTTGCCCGGACTGTGCCGGGAGGTCACGGATCCAGTTGACGGACGGATCGGGGTCATTGCGGATCTCGGTCAGCAGGACACACTGCTCCGCAGACCACACCCAGCTTCCGTCATGCTTGCGGCCGACCATCAGACGGTGGTCCAGGGCGAGGTTCCAAAGCGCACGCGCGTCATGACCCCAGTCGATCAGGATCTGCTCCTGATGGGCGCGCGGGTAGGCTCGGTATTTCCGTCCGATATCCGCCCTCATGGTTCCCCCCTCTTCTGCCGTTGAGCTGACTAACGTCAGGGTGGCGAACGGGTTACGGGATGTGTGTGCGATCCTCGACCGATCGGCCGGGGGTCCACGTGTCGAACTCCTCGGGTGCACACATTCGAAGCACAGGCTTTCCTCAGTCAACCGGGACACGATCGGGACATGACTGGCATCTCCGGTAACCGAGGCGGACGGATCCGCGTCCTGATCGTCGACGACGAACCGGCGCTCACCGAAGTGCTGTCCGTGGCCGTCACCGAGGCCGGCTGGCACCCCTATCCGGCGCCCGACGGGCACAGCGCGCTGCGCGAGGCCCGCCGCTGCGCCCCGCACGCCGTCGTCCTCGACGGCATGCTGCCCGACCTGGACGGCATCCAGGTCCTGCGCCGGCTGCGGTACGAGAACCCCGAGCTGCCCGTCCTCATGCTCACCGCCCGCGACGCCGTCGAACACCGCCTCGACGGACTCGGGAACGGCGCCGACGACTACGTCACCAAGCCCTTCTCCCTCCAGGAGGTCGTGCTCCGGCTGCGCGGACTGCTGCGCCGCTCCGGCGCCGAACGCGTCCGCACCGACGACTCCGTGCGCGTCCTCGGCGATCTGACGGTCGCCGCCGAATCCAGAGAGGTGCACCGCGGCGGCGCCGCCGTCGCCCTCACCGCCAAGGAGTTCGACCTGCTCCGCCTGCTCATGGAGCACCCCCGGCAGGTGCTGAGCAAGGCCCAGATCCTCGACCGGGTCTGGAGCAGCTCCTTCGACGGCGGCGGCAACCTCGTCGAGGTGTACATCTCCAGCCTGCGCCGCAAGATCGACCGGGGCCGCGCGCCCATGATCCACACCGTGCGCGGGCTGGGATACGCCATCCGGCCGGTGGAGGACGGAAGATGAACGCCCACCGCTTCGGGGGCCGTTCCCTGCGCACCCGGCTCCTGCTCTTCATCACCGCCGTCCTGATCGTCGTCTGCGCCGCGATGGCCCTCACCACCGTCTTCGCCCAACGCGCCTACCTGCTGGGCAACCTGGACGACCGGGTCACCAACGCGGCCGAACGCAGCCTCGGCGGGGCCTCGCTCCACCCGGACCTCGCGAGCGATCTGACCTTCCTCAACGAGAGCGGCCACCCGGCCGGCATGCTCGCCGCCCGGCTGGACGCCGACGGAAACGTCCTCGCGGCCGCGACCGTGGGCCAGGACGCCCCGCCGCAGCGGCTCAGCGACGCCCAGACGGCGGTGCTCTCGGGCGTCAGGACCGACGGAAGGTTCCACGACCGGACCGTCCCCGGCCTCGGCACCTATCGCATCACCGCCCTGCAGAACCACGGCGTCCGCGTCCTCACCGGCCTCCCGATGGACGACGTCCAGGACATGATCGGCGGCCTGGTCGTCATCGAGGCCGTCGTCGCCGCCGCGGGCCTGACCGCGGCCGGGGTCGGCTGCGCCGTCGTCATCCGGCGCCAGCTGCGCCCCCTCGGCAGGGTCGCCGCCACCGCCGTCGAGGTCTCCCACGCGCCGCTGTGCCGGGGCGAGGTCGCCGCGCTCACCCGGGTCCCCGAACGCGACACCGACCCCGGCAGCGAGGCCGGCCAGGTCGGCGCCGCCCTCAACCGCATGATCGACCACGTCGAGTCCTCGCTCGCCGAACGCCAGCGCAGCGAGGAACAGGTGCGCCGCAGCGAGGAGCGCATGCGCCGCTTCCTCGCCGACGCCAGCCATGAACTGCGCACCCCGCTCGCCTCCATCGCCGGCTACGCGGAACTCATGAACCGCGGCACCGACCGCATCGAACCCGGCCTGGCCTGGCGCCGGGTGACCGCCGAGTCGGCCCGGATGACCGGACTGGTCGAGGACCTCCTGCTGCTCGCCCGCCTCGACGAGGGCCGGCCGCTCCAGTCCGCCGAGGTCGACCTCGCCGCGCTGGTCGCCGAAGCGGTGTGGGACGCGCGGGCCGCGGGCGGCGGCCACGACTGGCAGCTCGAACTCCGCCTGGACGCCTCGCCCCTGGTCCTCGGCGACGAGGCCCGCCTGCACCAGGTGGTGGCCAACCTGCTGGCCAACGCCCGGGTGCACACCCCGGCCGGCACCCGGGTGCTGGCGACCGTGGAGGCCCGGGACGGCCTCGGCACCGTCCGCGTCCGCGACGACGGCCCCGGCATCCCGCCCGAGCTGCTCCCCACCGTCTTCGAGCGCTTCACCCGCGCCGACACCTCCCGCGCCCGCGCCACCGCGGGCACCGGATCCGGCCTCGGCCTCGCCATCGTCGCCGCGATCACCGCGGCCCATGGCGGCCGGATCCGCGTCCGGAGCGAGCCCGGCCGCACCGAGTTCACCGTCGAACTCCCCCTGACCGGCGACCTGGGCGCCGACGCCCTGACCTGGAGTTCCCGGGCCTCGCTGCGGTGAGAAACGGCCGGGCGGCCGGCCGCGCCGATCAGTATCCTGGTGCGCCGATCTTGGATACGGCGGCCGGAAAGGTGTCCCAGCATGCGGAACACGGGCGACTTAATCGCGGATCTGTACGGACTCGGCCCCGGCCCCTGGACGATGACCCCCGTCACCCGGGGCGCGCTGGGCCGGATCTGGAAACTGTCCGGGAACGGCTCCGACTGGGCCGTGAAGGAACTCCTCTTCGCCCGCGAGGAACCCGACGTCGAGGGCGAGGCCACCCTGCGCGACACCGCCGCGGGCCTCGGCGTCTCCGCACCCCGCCTGATGCCCGCCCGCACCGGGTCCCATGTCGCGCGGCTCCCCGCCGAGCGGGGCGGCTCCTGGCTGAAGCTGTACGACTGGGTCGACGGCGCCCCGGCCGATCCCGCCGCACCGGCGCTGCTCGACTGGTGCGGCCGGACCCTGGCCCTGCTGCACCGGGCGGGGGAGGGCACGACCGACCGGCCCGTCGACTGGTACGAGGAGTGCTACCCGGAGGACGACTGGGCCGACCTGCACGACCGGGTCCGCCGGGCCGGCCCGCCCTGGGCCGAGGCGCTGAGCCGGTGCGTCGCGGGCCCCCTGCCGGAGCTGACCCGCTTCGTGTCCCCGTCCGACCCCGCCGACCTGGTCGTCTCCCACCGCGACGTACAGCCCCAGAACGTCCTGCTCACCGGGGCCGGCCCGGTCCTCCTCGACTGGGACAACGCGGGCCCGGTCGCCGCCCGCCGTGAACTCGCCCATGTCGTGTTCGTGTGGTCGGGCGGCAACGCCTTCCGCCCCGCGGCGGCCCGCCGGCTGTTCCGCGCCTACCGCGAGGCCGGCGGCCCCGCCGTCCTCGACGACCTGACCTCCTTCTCGATGCTCTTCGCGACGGCCCTGAACTACGTGTACGTCCAGGCCGAGTGCGCGCTCGACCCGGACGTCACCCCCGACCGGCGCGCGTTCGCGAGCGACCAGACCGCCACGGCATTGCACACCGTCCCCGACCCGTCCGCGGTGTCCCGTTTGCTGACCGAACTCAAGTCCGAGCACTGACAGACCGTTTACAAGTCGGCCGTACGGCGCTACCTTCCGCCACAGGCGAGGTGGGAGCGCTCCCATCATGGGCCCCGACGGACCGGAACCCGCCGGGGACCCATGGGGCCGCTCCTGCCTCGCGCATCCGCACCCGCAGCACCCGCACCCCGCGCCATCCACCCCCACGTGCACGGTCCGTACACGGAAGGACGGACTCCGCCATGTCTGTCATGATCACGACAAGTTCGGCCAAGAAATCCGCCCGGTTACGCTCCCGGGCCCTCCTCCTCGTCCTCCTGGCGCTGCTGGCCACCGTCCCCGCCCTCGGTCTGATCGTCACGACCGGCGGCCCGGCCGAGGCCCACGGCACCCCCATGAAACCCGGCAGCCGCACCTTCCTGTGCTGGCAGGACGCGCTGACCGACACCGGTGAGATCAAGCCGGTCAACCCGGCCTGCAAGAACGCCCAGCAGGTCAGCGGCACCACACCGTTCTACAACTGGTTCTCCGTGCTCCGCTCCGACGGCGCCGGCCGCACCCGCGGCTTCGTCCCGGACGGCCAGCTGTGCAGCGGCGGCAACACCAACTTCACCGGCTTCAACGCGGCCCGCGCCGACTGGCCGCTGACCCACCTCACCTCGGGCGCGACCGTCGACTTCTCCTACAACGCCTGGGCCGCGCACCCGGGCTGGTTCTACGTCTACGTCACCAAGGACGGTTTCGACCCGACCAAGACGCTCACCTGGAACGACATGGAGGACCAGCCCTTCCTCTCCGTCGACCACCCGCCGCTCAACGGCTCCCCGGGCACGGTCGAGGCCAACTACTCCTGGACCGGGCAGCTCCCGGCGAACAAGTCGGGCCGCCACATCATCTACATGGTCTGGCAGCGCTCCGACAGCCAGGAGACCTTCTACTCCTGCTCCGACGTCGTCTTCGACGGCGGCAACGGCGAGGTGACCGGGATCCACGAGCCGGGCAACCCCAACGAGCCCGTCCCCGGCACCTGCACCGCCACCCGCCGCACCACCAACAGCTGGAACGGCGGCTACCAGTCCGAGGTGACCGTCACCAACTCCGGTGACGTCCCCATGCTCGGCTGGATGGTCGACTGGACCCTGCCCGCCGGCCAGACGGTGAACAGCCTCTGGAACGGCAACCCGACCTACAACGGCCAGGCGGTGATGGTCCACAACGCCGACTGGAACGGCTCCCTGAGTCCCGGCCAGAGCACGACCTTCGGATACGTCGTCTCCGGCTCGGGAGGTGACAGCGCCACCAGCCTGCCCTGCCGGGTGGGCTGACCGGCCCCCGCACCGGGCGGACCCGGTGGGTACCCCACGCCCACCGGGTCCGTCGCTCTCCTACGCGTGCTCCTCCCACACCCCTGCCAGCCAGTGCAGTTGGCGACGCACCTGCTCCGCCTCGCCCCCCTCGTGCCCGTTGAACGGGTACGCGTGAAGCTCCCGGCGCGGATCCGCGCCGCCGCTCAGCTCGCCGTACCGGTTGAAGGCCGCGTACGTCCCGCTCGGCGGGCACACGGTGTCGCGCAGCCCGGTGCCGAAGTGGGCCGGGGCCTGGGCGCGGCGGGCGAAGGAGACGCCCTCCAGGTAGGACAGGGTGCGGTAGGCGGCCTGTTCGGTGCCGCGGTGCACCGCGAGATACGCGGAGATCTCGCCGTAGGGGCCCGCGTCGGTGAGGTCCAGGGCGCGGCGGATCCCGCACAGCAGCGGCGCCGTGACCAGGACGGCCGCGAGGTCCGGCAGCAGACCCGCCACGGCCAGCGCGAGTCCGCCGCCCTGGCTGTTGCCGACGGCCGCGATCCGGCCGGCGTCCACACCGGGCAGCGCGCGCAGGGCCGTCACCGCCCGGACGGCGTCCGTGATCAGCCGCCGGTAGTGGCAGTCCCGCGGGGCCCGCAGACCGCGCACGGCCGGGCCGGGACCGCCGGGCGCCTGGGCGTGCGGATCGGGGGTCGAGCCGCCGTTGCCGTACTGGTCGCCCTGGCCGCGGTTGTCCATCAGCAGATGCGCGTACCCGGCGTTCACCCAGGTCAGCCGTTCATGGGGGAGGCCCCGGCCCCGGCCGTAGCCGGCGTACTCGACGACGGCGGGCAGTGGATCGCGGACCCCGGCCGGGCGGGAGTACCAGGCGCGGACCGGGTCCCCGGCGAAGCCGCGGAAGGTCACGTCCCAGGTCTCCGTCAGCCGCAGACCGGTGCCCACCGGGTCGGCCGACACCAACGCGTCGTACTGCGCGGCGTCCTTGAGGGTGTTCTGCCAGAACTCGTCGAAGTCGGCGGGTTCCTCCGGCAGGAGGCGGTAGGTCTCCAGCTCGCTCGGCGGCAGGTCGAACGCGGGCACGAAGGCACCTCGCAGGAATCGGTCCGGACAGGGAAAGTTGCGGAGGCGGTCGGGGCTGCGCTTCGAGGGTCTACCCCGTGCGGAGGTGTTCCCATGCCTGTTCCCCTGCCCGCCATCCGCCTCGGACGTCTCCGTCGCCCCCATTGACAGCGCTTTCTGAGTGCCTCTAAGTTGCCGCGAAGTTACCGGTAAGAAGCTCGAAAGTTTCGGTATCGCGTTCCCGTCATGGGAGGCCCGAGCATGAGCACCTCCACCACACCGGCCCCACCGCCCGGCACCCAGGACCCGCCCCGGGCACCCGTCCGCCCCGACCCTTTGCCCCGGCGTCCCGGATGGCGCAGAGCGCTGCGCCGGGACTGGCGGCTGTACTCGCTGGCCGTGCTGCCGCTGCTGTTCTTCCTGGTCTTCCGCTATCTGCCGATGATCGGCAACGTCATCGCGTTCCGCCGGTTCGAACCGGGCGGCTCCCTCCTCGGGGAGCAGTGGGTGGGGCTGCGCTATGTGCGGATGTTCCTGTCCGACCCCACCTTCTGGCAGGTCTTCCGCAACACCCTGTGGCTGGGCGCGCTGACGCTCCTGTTCTGCTTCCCGGTCCCGATCGTGCTGGCGCTGCTGCTCAACGAGGTGCGCCGGCGCTCGCTGAAACGGTTCGTGCAGTCGGTGTCGTACCTGCCGCACTTCCTGTCGATCGTGATCGTCGCCGGGATCACCCTCCAGATGCTCGCCGTGGAAGGCCCGGTCAACCATGTCCTCGGCTGGTTCGGCCACGACCCGATCCGGTTCGTCCAGGAACCCGGCTGGTTCCGCACGATCTACGTCGGCTCGGAGATCTGGCAGACCGCCGGCTGGGGCACGATCCTCTACCTCGCCGCCCTCACCACGATCGACGAGGACCTCTACGAGGCCGCCCGCATCGACGGCGCGAACCGCTGGCAGCAGATCTGGCACGTCACCCTGCCCGGTATCCGCCCCACCATGATCACCCTGCTGATCCTCAACATCGGCACCTTCATGGCGGTCGGCTTCGAGAAGATCCTGCTGCTGTACAACGCGCTGACCTATCCGACGGCCGATGTGGTCTCCACCTACCTCTACCGCGCCGGCGTCGAGTCCAACAGCTTCAGCTACGCCGCCGCGATCGGCCTGTTCGAGGCGGTCATCGGGCTGGTGCTGGTGACCTCCGCGAACCAGCTGTCGCGCCGCACGGTGGGGACGAGCCTGTGGTGAGGCCGGCCCGCCGGGAGAGCCGCTCCTACCGGGTCTTCCAGGGCGTCAACGGGGTGGTCCTGACGCTGGTCGTCCTGGTGACCCTGTACCCGTTCGTCAACATCGTCGCCCGCTCCTTCAGCGGGGAGCGCCAGATCCGCGCCGGTGAAGTGACCCTGTGGCCCAAGGGGTTCAACCTCACCACGTACGACATCGTCTTCCATGACACGACGTTCTGGCGCAACTACGGCAACACCGTGCTCTACACGGTCGTGTCGACGGTCGTCGCCATGGTGCTGACGACCTGTTACGCCTACGTCCTGTCGAAGCGGCACCTCAAGGGGCGGGGCGTCCTGGTCGGGGCGGCCGTGTTCACCATGTTCTTCAGCGGCGGGCTGATCCCGAACTACGTCCTGGTCACCAGTCTCGGCCTGAAGAACTCCGTGTGGGCGATCGCCCTGCCCAACGCGATCAGCGTCTTCAACCTGCTGGTGATGAAGGCCTTCTTCGAGGGGCTGCCCACCGAGCTGGAGGAGGCCGCCGAGATCGACGGGCTCACCACCTACGGCATCCTGCTGAGGATCGTGCTGCCGCTGTCCAAGGCGGTCATCGCGACGATGGTCCTCTTCTACTCGGTGTCCTTCTGGAACTCCTGGTTCTCGGCCTACCTCTACATGGACCGCACCGAGCTGATGCCGGTCACCGTCTATCTGCGCAACATGATCGCGGGCGCCACCACCGGCGGCAACGCGGGCGCCGCCACCGAGCAGCTCAGTCAGGTCGGCGCGAACATCCAGGCGGTCACGATCGTGCTCACCTCGCTGCCCATCCTCTGCGTGTACCCGTTCGTCCAGCGCTACTTCGTCTCCGGCGTGATGCTCGGCGCCGTCAAGGGCTGAGCGCCCAACCAGGGAGTATCCGTGAAGAACGCAGGTCAGCTGTCACGACGTCAGATCCTGGCCGCCGCCGGGTTCATCGGCCTCGCCGGGCTCACCGGCTGCGGCAGCGGCGACGACGGAGGGGACTCCAAGGACCTCTCCAGGAAGCGGGACGGCGCGATGAAGGAGTACCGCGTCGGCGAACAGTTCAAGGCCGCGAAACCGCTGTCGTTCTCGGTGCTGCACAACAACAACCCCACCTACCCGCTGAAGAACGACTGGCTGTTCTGGAAGGAACTCACCCGCCGCACCGGCGTCACCCTGAAGCCGATCGCGGTCCCGCTCGCCGACTACGAGAAGAAGCGCAGCGTCCTCATCGGCGCGGGCGACGCCCCGTTCCTGATCCCCAAGACGTACCACCCCTCCGAGGTCGCCTTCGTCTCCTCCGGCGCCATCCTCCCGGTCAGCGAGTACGTGCACCTGATGCCCCACTTCCAGGACAAGGTGAGGAAGTGGAGGCTGGAGCCGGAACTCGACTCCATCCGCCAGGCCGACGGCAAGTACTACCTGCTGCCCGGACTGCACGAGAAGGCCAAGTCCGGCTACTCGCTGTCGCTGCGCACCGACGTCCTGCAGAAGCTGGGGCTGGCCCTGCCCACCACCTGGGACCAGGTGTACGAGGTGTTCCGGGCGATCCGGGCCGAATACCCCGACCGCTATCCGCTCTCCGACCGCTGGAGCATCAACACCCCTTATCCGGCAGCCGCGTTGATGAGCTATCTGGGCCAGGCGTACGGCGTCAGGGCGGGCTGGACGTACGACAACATCAGCTGGGACGCCAAGGAGGACGCCTTCGTCTTCACCGGCGCCTCGGACGGCTACCGCCGGATGGTCGAGTATCTGGCGAAGCTGGTCGCCGAGAAGCTGATCGACCCCGAGAGCTTCACCCAGACCGACGACGACGCGGTGCAGAAGCTGCTCGGCGAGAAGTCCTTCGCGATCAGCGCCAATCCGCAGGAGCTGGTCCAGAACTACCGCTACAACCTGGAGAAGCAGGTCAAGGGCGCGAAGATCGAGATGGTGCCGGTGCCGCTCGGCCCGGCCGGCCCGGTGGTGATCGGCGGGGCCCGGCTGGAGAACGGCGTCATGATCTCCAGCAAGGCCCTCAAGAGCGACACCTTCGTCGCGATGATCCAGTTCACGGACTGGCTCTGGTACTCCGACGAGGGCCAGCGCTTCGCCAAGTGGGGGGTCGAGGGCACCACGTACACCCGCTCGGGCGACACCTACACGCTGAAGCCCGGCATCAGCCTGATGGGCTCCGACCCGGACGCCCCGAAGGACCTCCAGAAGGACTACGGCTTCTTCAACGGCGTCTTCACCTACGGTGGCAGCTGGGCCCTGGTCTCCTCGTCCTTCGGCCCCGACGAGAAGGCCTTCCAGGACGCCATGGCGCAGCGCGCACAGCTCCCCATCGGCCCCGCCCACCCCCTCCAGTCCGTGGAACAGGAACAGGCCACCCTCTGGGACACCCCGCTGCGCGACCATGTCGTCCAGAACACCCTGAAGTTCGCCCTCGGCAAGCGGCCCCTGTCCGCATGGGACTCCTACGTCGCCGAGTTGAAGGCCAAGAACATGGACCGGCTCGTCGACCTGCACAACAAGGCACGCGACCGCTTCACGAAGGAGAGCCGGTGATCCGCGTCCCGGCCGCCCCGGCCGGCCGGCTCTCCGACGCCTGGCGCGCCTGCGTCGGCACCGGCCGCATCGAACTCGCCCTGCGCCGCGACTACCAGGACTCCCTCGCCCTCCTCCAGCATGACATCGGCTTCCGGCACATCCGCGGCCACGGTCTGCTCAGCGACGGCATGGGCGTGTACCGCCCCTACGAGCACGCGGGCGCCAGCCACGTCCACCACTCGTTCACGTACGTCGACCAGGTGATCGACGCGTATCTGGCGCTCGGCATCCGCCCCTTCCTCGAACTCGGCTTCATGCCGCAGGAGTTGGCCTCCGGGGACCAGACGGTCTTCTGGTGGCGGGGCAACGTCACCCCACCGCGCTCGCACCGCGAGTGGGCCGACCTGGTCCGCGCGACCCTGCGCCACCTCGTGGACCGCTACGGCCTCGACGAGGTGCGCACCTGGCCGATCGAGGTGTGGAACGAGCCCAACCTCGCCGACTTCTGGCAGGGCGCGGACGAGCAGGCGTACCACCGGCTGTACGAGGTGACCGCGCACACCGTGAGGGAGGTCGACGCCGGACTCCAGGTCGGCGGCCCCGCGATCTCCCCGGGCGCCGACGACTGGCTCGACCGGTTCGCCGAGTTCGCCGCACACCGCGAGGTGCCCGTCGACTTCGTCTCCAAGCACGCCTACACCTCCGGCCCCGCCCGACACGTGCCGTTCGGCGTCCACCAGACCCTCGCCCCGGCGACCGACCTGCTGGACCAGTTCGCCACCCCCCGGGACCGCCTCAAGGGCACCCGGCTGGCCGGACTGCCGGTGCACATCACGGAGTTCAACTCCTCCTACCGCCCCGACAACCCGGTCCACGACACGGCCTTCCACGCCGCCTATCTGGCCCCCGTGCTGGCGCGGGGCGGCGACCTCGTGGACTCGTTCTCCTACTGGACGTTCAGCGACATGTTCGAGGAGGCCGGGGTCCCCACCGCGCTCTTCCACGGCGGCTTCGGGCTGCTCACCCACCGGCAGGTCCGCAAGCCCGTGTACCACCTGTACGCGTTCATGGCCCGGATGGGCCCCGACCTCCTCGCCCGGGGCGACGACCATCTCGTCACCCGGCACGAGGACGGCCGCGTCACCGTCCTCGCCTGGGCCCCGGTCGACCCGACCGGAGAGACCGAGGGACCCGAGGGGCATGCCCTGCGGCTGTCGGTACCGGTGTCCGTGCCGGTGCCGGTGCCGGTGCGGGTGTCGATGCCGGTGGGGGGAGTCCACCGGGACGGCGGCGGCGGGGGCGAGGTATTCGTTCGCCGGTCGACCGTAGACGATGAACGGGGTAACGCATACACGGCCTGGCGGCACATGGGCAGCCCCCGCTCGCCACGCCCCAGTCAGCTGGACGTCCTGCACGAGGCCGCCGAGCCCGCCCGCGGCCACCGCCGCCTCCCCGTCCACGACGGCCGCACGGAGCTGCACCTGACCCTCGCCCGCCACGAGATCACCCTCGTCGAACTGACCCCGGTCACGGACGAGACACCCCCGTGGTGGGACGAGCGGCGGCTGCTGGGCCGGGAGCCCTCATGAGCGCCACGGCGACCGACTTCGGCACCGGCGTCCTCTCCCGCGCCGTCGCCCTGGTCCACACCCTGCTCACCGTCGAGGCCCTGTTCCTCGCGGCGGCCGCCCCCGGTCTCGCCGGCCTGCTCCTCCTCGGCCCCGATCCCGCCAACCTGCCCCTCGCCGCCGTGTGTCTGCTGCCGCTCGGCCCGGCCGCCTCCGCCGCGCTGTACGCGCTCCACCACCGCGGCCGGGACCTCACCGATCTGCATCCGGCCCGGGTCTACGGCCGGGGCTGGCGCCTCAACGCCGTTCCCGTCCTCAAGCTCTGGCCCCCCCTGCTGGCCTGGCTGACGGTGATCGCCTTCACCCTCACCCACTTCTCCGCCGCCGGCCTGCCCCGCTGGTGGGCGGCCCTGCTCGCGCTCATCGGCGTGGTCTCCCTGCTCTGGGGCGCCCACGCCCTGCTCCTCACCTCGCTGTTCACCTTCCGGGCCCGCGACACCGCCCGCCTCGCCGCCTACTTCACGGTCCGGCACGGGAAGGCGACCCTGGCCTTCGGCTCCCTGCTCGTCCTCGCCGCCGGACTGACCGCCCTGCTGACCGAGGCCCTGCCGGCCCTGCTCGCCGCCCCGCTGCTGCTCTCCCTGCTGCACGCCGGACGGCCGGTGACCGCCCAGACGGAGGAGGACTTCACCGTATGAGCCAGCCCGGCCAGAACCCCCCGCGCCCCGCGCACCTCCCGCGCACCCCCAAGATCCCCTACGGCGGTGACTACAACCCCGAGCAGTGGCCGCAGGAGGTCTGGGACGAGGACCACCGGCTCTTCACCCGGGCCGGCATCGACACCCTCACCGTCGGCGTCTTCACCTGGTCCCTCACCCAACCCGCCGAGGACTCCTACGACTTCACCGTCCTCGACCGCATCCTCGACCGCGCCGCCGCCGAGGACCGGCAGATCTGCCTCGCCACCGGCACCGCGGCTCTCCCGCCCTGGCTGGCCAAGGCCCACCCCGAGGTCAACCGCACCGACTTCGAGGGCCGCGTCCACCGCTACGGCCAGCGCCACAACTTCTGCCCCAGCTCGCCCGCGTACCGCAGGCTCGCCACCGCGCTGGCCGGCCGGCTCGCCGAACGGTACGCGCACCACCCGGCGCTGCTGGCCTGGCACATCAACAACGAGTACGGCGGGGCCTGTTACTGCGAGCGGTGTGCCCGGGCCTTCCGGGGCTGGCTGCGCGAGCGGCACGGCACCCTGGACGCCCTCAACGACGCCTGGTGGACGACCTTCTGGTCGCACCGCTACACCGACTGGGACCAGATCGAGCCGCCCAGCGCCCTCACCGAGCACTGGCGGGGCCCCGACCACTCCGCCTTCCAGGGCATCACCCTCGACTACCAGCGGTTCATGACCGACGCCCTGCTCGGCTGCTTCACCGCCGAGAAGGAGGCGATCCGCGCCCACGACCCGGACACCCCCGTCACGACCAACCTCATGGGCGCCTACCGGCCGCTGGACTACCACCGCTGGGCGTCCCACCTCGACTTCGCCTCCTGGGACAACTACCCGCCACCGGACGCCCCGCCCACCCGCGCGGCGCTCGCCCACGACCTGATGCGGGGCCTCAAGGACGGCACCCCGTTCTGGCTGATGGAGCAGACCCCGTCCACCACCGCCTGCCGCGACGTCAACCCGTTGCGCCGGCCGGGGGAGCTGCGGCTGGCGACCTTCCAGGCGATCGCCCACGGCGCCGACGCGGCCCTCTACTTCCAGATGCGCGCCTCACGCGGCGCCTGCGAGAAGTACCACGGCGCGGTCATCGGCCACGCGGGCCGCGACGACACCCGGGTCTTCCATGAAGTCACCTCCCTGGGAGCGGAGTTGGAGGTCATCGGCGCCGCCACCCTGGGCGCCCGCACCCCCGCCCGCACCGCCCTCCTCTTCGACTGGGACAGCTGGTGGGCCCTGGAGATCTCCGACGGCCCCTCCCGCCTGGTCCGCTACCTGGACGTCGTGCACTCCTACTACCGGGCGGCCCGGGAGGCCGGCGCCGACGTGGACATCGTCCCCGTCACCGCCGACCTCGCCCCCTACGACGTCGTCCTCGCCCCCGTCCTGCACCTGATCAAGGGTGACCTGGCCGAGCGCCTGGAGGAGCTGGCCCGGCGCGGCGGCACGGTCCTCGCCACCTTCCTCAGCGCCCGCTCCGACGTGCACGACCGGGCCTTCCTCACCGATGTCCCCGGCCCCCTGGCCCCGCTCCTGGGCATCCGGATCGACGAGTGGGACGCCCGCCCCGAGGACGTCGTCCAGCCCGTCGACCTGGAGGGCACGCTCTGCGCGGCGCGGCTGGTCTTCGAGCTGGTGCGGCTGCGCGGCGCCGAAGCCGTCGGCACCTACCGCGCGGACTTCTACGAGGGCACCCCGGCGGTGACCCGGCACGCCTTCGGCGCGGGCGAGGGCTGGTACGTGGCCACGGCCCTCGACCAGCCCGGCGTCGACCGGGTGGTCCGCCTCGTCCTGGCCCGCCACGGCCTGATCGGACCGTATACCGCATACAGTGGACTGGAGACCGCACACCGTACGGCGCCGGACGGCACCCGTCTGCTCTTCCTCCTCAACCACACCACCCGCCCGGTCCGCCCGGCCGCCCACGCCGCCGCCACCGACCTGCTCACCGGAAAGCCGGTGGGGCAGGGCGAGCCTCTCCCGCTCGGCCCGCTCGGCGTCGCCGTCCTGCGGCTTCAGTAGACGGTCCGCCCGTGCGCGTCCGGCACCCCGGACTTGCGCAGGAAGTAGCTGTTGACCTGGTCCCGCCACTCACGGGCACTGCGCACCTGCTCCTCGAACAGCTCCGCCACCCGCCCGTGCCGTTCCGGTGCCACCAGTCCGGCGAGGCCCGCCCACACCCGGCGGGCCTCCTCGGCCTCCTCGACCCCCTCGAAACGGGTGTCGTAGATGTGCTGGATCAGCGTCTTCCCGCTCCTGAGCACCTGCCCGTACGGCACATGGTGGAAGAACAGCAGCAGCTCGTCGGGGCAGCTCGCGACGGACTCGTACACTTCGCCCCACGGCGCGGCGTACTGGGCCGCGTACCCCGTCCCGGTCGCCGCGCTGCGGTCGACGCCGACCCCGTCGCGGTCGGCGAAGTGGTAGGTGCCCCACGGGCTGTACTCGTAGCCGTCGACGCTCGGCCCGTAGTGGTGCCCGGGCTGCACCATGAACCCCACCCCGAGCGGGGCCGTGTACTTCTCGTACGTCCGCCAGGAGCCGTCCAGCACCGCGTGCAGCCCGTCGGCCAGCCGCTCCGGGGCGGACGGGAACGTCAGGTCGATCCACTCGTCCAGGACCCGGTACGGATCGGCGTCCGGCCGCCAGGCCAGCCTGCCGAACGTGTACAGGTTCGCCTGGGCCAGCGGATGCCCCGTCCAGAACGGATCGTCGCCCACGTTCGCCACGGCGACGAGATCACGCGCCGACTCGCCCACGCTCGGCCCGCCCCCGCCCCCCGGCCGGAACCGCAGCACCTCGCTCCACATCGGCCCGAGCCAGCACACGTGCCGCTGCTGCCCGGTGTACTCCTGGGTGGCCTGCACCTCCACCGCCAACCGCGTGCGCGGCAGCGCCCCGAGCACCGGGGAGACCGGCTCACGCACCTGGAAGTCCATCGGCCCGTGCTTGACCTGGAGCACCGCGTTGCCGGCGAACTGCCCGTCCAGCGGCGCGAAATGGTCGTACGCCGCCCGCGCCCGGTCCGTGCCGCGGTCCCGCCAGTCCTGCCGGTGGTCGTAGACGAAGGCCCGCCAGTGCACGGTGCCGCCGTACGGCGCGAGCGCGCCGGCCAGCAGGTTCGCGCCGTCCGCGTGACTGCGCCCATAGGTGAACGGCCCCGGTTGACCCTCCGAGTCGGCCTTCACCACGAACCCGCCGAAGTCGGGGATCGCCTCGTACACCCCGCGCACGGCCTTCGCCCACCACTCCCGCACCGCGTCCTGGAGCGGATCGGCGGTGGACAGCCCGCCGAGCACGACGGGCGCGGCGAAGGTCACCGACAGATGCGTCCGGATGCCGTACGGCCGCAACTCGGCGGCGATCGCTGCGACTTCACCGATCCGGTCGGTCAGCAGCCTCGCCTCGACGGCGTGCACATTGACGTTGTTGACGCACACGGCGTTGATCCCGCAGGCGGCGAGCAGCCGCGCGTACGCCCGGATCCGCGCGAAGTCCTCCCGCGCCCGTCCGTCCCGCCAGAACAGCGAACCGCCCGCGTAGCCGCGCTCCACCTGGCCCATGACCGGGTGCACGGCCACGTTGTCCCAGTGGTCGAGCATGCGCAGGACCGTCGCGGGGCGGTGCGCCTCCCGGGGGAAGGCGCCCGAGAACGCCTTCTCGCCGAGCCGGACGACCTGGAACAGGCCGTACAGCAGCCCGCGCCCGCCGGAGGCGGTGACCGTCGTCGTACCGTCCTCCCGTGCGACCGTGAACTCCTCGTCGCCGCCCACGGGTTCGCCGTCGGCCGCCTCCAGCAGGAGGTCGTAGGAGCCGTCCTGGACGATCTCCCCGCCGAACCGTGCGCAGGCGGCGGACACTTCGCGGCGCACGGTGTCGACCAGGGGGCCGGAGCCCCGGATCAGGACGCGCCGGGCCCCCAGCGGCCGAAAGGCCTCCGGGGGCAGCCAGCCGGGATCGATCCCGTTCAAGAGAGCAACTCCACCTCGGACAGACGGACTTCACCGTCGAACACCAAGCGGTACCTCGCGTACCTACCCGGTGACTCGACACCGAACGCCCGCGTCTGCCGGTCCCAGGCGAAGGTCTGCCCGCTGCGGCGGTCCAGGGTCTTCCACGTCGTCCCGTCGGCGGAGCCCTCCAGCCGCCAGCCCGTGGGTGCCTTCGCCCGCTCGGCGGAGGTCAGCGTGTACTGCACGGCCTTCGTGGCACCCCCGGTCGGCAGGGCGACGGCGCCGGACACGGTCTCGGCCGTCCCGGAGGTGTTGTCGGCCAGGGCCCCGGAGGCGGTGAGCGCATCGGTCCGCGGCGTCGGCACCCGGTCGTCGCGGGTGATCGACACGGGCGCCGCGTCCTTCCCGCCGCCCCAGGCCGACGGGCGCGGACCCATGGCGAACTCCAGGGTGCCTCCCTTGGCCAGGAGCGCGTGGGGCAGCGAAGTCGACGTCCAGGTACGGCCGTTGACCTTCAGCCCTTGGACGTACACGTTCCGCGCGCTGTTCTTCGGGGCCTTCACCACGAGGTCCCTGCCGTTCTCCAGGTGCACGGTCGCCTTCGTGAACAGCGGGGAGCCGACGGCGTACTCGCCGCCGCCCATCACCAGCGGATAGAAGCCGAGCGCGGAGAACAGGTACCAGGCCGACTGCTCGCCGTTGTCCTCGTCGCCGTGGTAGCCCTGTCCGATCGTGCTTCCGGTGTAGAGCCGCGACAGCACCTCGCGGACCTTCGCCTGTGCCTTCCAGGGCTGCCCGGCCGCGTCGTACATGTAGATCGCGTGGTGGGCGACCTGGTTGGAGTGCCCGTACATGCCCATCCGGACGTCCCGGGCCTCCGTCATCTCGTGGATGACCCCGCCGTAGGAGCCCACGAACTCGGGCGCGGCGGTCTCCGGGGTCGCGAAGTACGTGTCGAGCTTCTCCGCCAGGCCGGCCCGGCCGCCGTACAGGTTGGCGAGGCCCCGGCTGTCCTGCGGGGCGGTGAAGGCATAGCCCCAGCCGTTGGTCTCGGTGTAGTCGTAGCCCCACACCCGCGGGTCGTACTGCGAGGATGCGACACGCCACGTGCCGTCCTCGTCCCGGCCCTGGAAGAAGCCCGCCCGGGTGTCGAACAGGTTCACGTACCCCTGGGCGCGGTTGAGGAGGTACGCCGACTCCTCCGCGTACCGCTTCTCGCCGGTCTTCCGGTACAGGGCCTGGCCCATGCGGGCGATGCCGTAGTCGTTGAGGTAGCCCTCCAGCGCCCAGGACAGGCCCTCGTGGGTGGCCGTGCTCGTGTAGCCGAGGAAGGGGGAGGTCGCCATGCCCTTGCGGCCCACGCCGGAGGTCGGCGGGACGACGGTGGCGTTCTTCAGGGCCGCCTCGTAGGCCGCCTTCGCGTCGAAGCGGACGCCCTTGACGTAGGCGTCGGTGAAGGCCACGTCCGAGGAGGTGCCGGTCATCAGGTCGGCGTATCCGGGCGAGGACCAGCGCGAGGTCCAGCCGCCGTCCTTGTACTGCTGCACGAAACCGTCCGTCAGCACGCCCGCCTGAGTGGGTGTCAGCAACGCGTACGCCGGCCAGGTCGTCCGATAGGTGTCCCAGAAGCCGTTGTTGACGTACACCTTGCCGTCCACGATCTTCGCGCCGGTGTGCGTCGGGGTGTCCTGGCTCTCCATGGGGGAGAACGGCGAGGCGTACCGGTACGTCGAACCGACCTTCTCGAAGCCGGAGTTGGGATACAGGTACAGCCGGTAGAGGCTGGAGTAGAGGGTCGTCAGCTGGTCCGGGGTGGCCCCCTCGACCTCCACCTTGCCGAGCAGCGCGTCCCACTGCTGCCGGGCCCGCTGCTTCACCGTGTCGAAGCCGGTGCCGGCCGGGATCTCCTGGCGCAGGTTGTCCTTCGCCTGGTCGAGGCTGATCAGCGAGGTCGCCAGCTTCAGGGTGACCGTCCGGTCGGCGCCCGCGTCGAACCGCAGATAGCCCTTCACCCCGCTCGACGCCCCGTCCGTGACCGGCGCGTCGAACTCGCCGTACACGAACAGCCGGGTCGCGCCCGTCGACAGCCCGGACTTGACGTCCGAGTAGCCGGTGACGACCCCCGAGGCCCGGTCGAGCGTGAGCCCCGCCTGGTCGGTGACGTTGTCGAACAGGACGCTCGCGTCGGAGCCCGGGTAGGTGAAGCGCAGGGCGGCCGCGTGGTCGGTGGGCGCCATCTCGGCCCTGAGCCCGTTCTCGAAGCGCACCCCGTAGTAGTACGGCCGCGCGGTCTCCTCCGTGTGCCGGAACGCCAGCGCCCGGGCCGTCCGCCCGGTGTCCGGGGTGCCCGCCGCGGCCGACGGCATCACCTGGAAGGTCTGCCGGTCGCCCATCCACGGGCTCGGCTCATGACTCGCGCTGAACGCCTGGATCGTGGGCAGATTGTCCGCGTTGTTCCCCCGCGCGTAGTCGTACAGCCAGCTCAGCGAGGACGCGTTGGTCACCGGGGTCCAGAAGTTGAACCCGTGCGGCACGGCCGTCGCCGGGAAGGTGTTGCCGCGCGAGAAGCTCCCGCTGGAGTTGGTCCCGCGGGTGGTCACCGCGTAGTCCGACAGATGCGCCTTCACCGGCTCCGGGGCGACCGCTCCCAGCGCGATGTCGTCCACCCAGCCGCGGAACCGCGCCGGGCCGCCGGGGGAGTCGTAGGCCACCAGGATCCGGTCGACCGTCTTCCCGGCCGCCACCGACCCGATCGCCGACTCCACGTCGTTCCACTGGTTGACGTACAGCACCTTCGCCGCGCCCTGCCCGCGCGGCGACAGCGGGAAGCCGTACCGGTCCACCGCGCCGAGCCCGCTGAGGTAGGTCCCGTCGGTGAACGCCAGGTCGACCGAGACGTTCGTCGCCGCGTAGTCCCGCTCGCCGTCGGCGAGCTGCGGGAAGATCCGGTACGCGAGCCGGGTCCGGGCACCGACCCGGACGTTCACGTCGAAGACCTTGTTGTACGAGTACGCCCGGCCCGGGGCGGTGTGCCGCCCCGCGTACCGCAGCGCCCGCACGCCGGTGAACCCGGCCCGCGCCTTCGCCGTCGGGGAGCCGCTCGGGCCCCGGTCGACGACGGTGAGCATGTCCGGCGGCACCGGCCCGTCGCTCCCGCCCGTCGCGAGCCGCAGATCGGCGAGCTGGAGGATGTCGGCGCCGTGGTTCCTGGTGACGTCCAGCCGGAAGTGCCGGTACTCGGCCGGCGCCGCGAGAGTGTACGTCTTCGTCTGAAAGCGTTCGGTGAAGTCCTCCCCGGAGCGGCTGTCGAGGACCGTCCAGGTGCCGCCGTCCGCCGAACCGCTCAGGGTCCAGTCCGCCGGATCGCGTTCGGCGACGTCATTGGCGGAGGTGAGCGCGTACGTAGTCACCGCGGCCGGGGCGTCCAGGTCGAACTCGGCCCAGCCGGTGGCCGCGAACGTCAGCCACTTGGTGCTCGACTCGCCGTCGGCCAGGTTCTCCTTCACCTCGCCGCCCCCGGTGTTCTCGGCGCTCGCCCGGACCGCGGTGACCCGGTCGGTCACGTCACCGGGCAGCCCGCCGGTCGTGTAGCCGCCGTCGACCCCCGAGGCCCGCTCGGGCGCGCTGGTCCAGTCCGGGGCGGGCTGGCCGGCCTCGAACGAGGAGGAGAACGCCCGGGCGGGCGGCGGGAGGTGTGCCGACCGGGCGACCGCCGTCCCCGGAGCGCCGGCCGTCATGACGAGGGCGGCCGTGATCGCCACCGCGCGTAACCGTCCGAACCACTGCATGCGTGAGCATCCTCCCCGCCCGGACCAGGGCCTTGGACAACGTTGTCCTGTGTGGTGCGCAGCCCTAGTAGGGGGCCAAGTGAGGGGTGATGTCAAGGATGTTGATTGCGCCGGACGGGGCACATGTCGTGGATTTTTCCGGCAGACCGGCCGGGGATGCTTCATATTTCCGGGAGGTCTCAACTCGGAAAAGACCCATGGCCGACCGTGCCCTCGATCTTGCTCCGCCGGAGGGGAGTGGACTATACCTGTCGGCGATTCACGCGACCCGCAATGACTCTGCCCGACCTGAGAAGGCGAGGACTTGAGGATGGGATCCAGCTCCGCACACCATGGTGCCGTGAACGGCGAATCGGCGGGTTTCGGCCGCCGCGATCTGATCAGGCGGTCCGCCGCGCTCGGCCTGGTCTCCGTCCCCGCGCTCGGCTCTCTGAGCGCGTGCGCCAGCAGCGGCGCCGGCGACGAGGACAAGGCCAAGGCAGGAAAGAAGACGGCGAAGAACCCCCTCGCGGTCAATGAGACCGCCCCGATGGAATTCGTGCTGTTCGACGGCGGTTTCGGCAAGGAGTACGCCGAGGACGCCGTGCAGATCTACGAGAAGGACTTCCCGAAGGCGAAGGTGAAGTTCTCGGCCACCCAGAAGATCCAGTCCACGCTCCAGCCCCGCTTCAACCAGGGCACGCCGCCCGACCTCATCGACAACTCCGGCGCCGAGCAGATGGACATGGGCGTCCTGGTCGGCAAGAAGCAGCTCGCCGACCTCACCCCGCTGCTGGACGCCCCGTCGTACGACGATCCGGCCAAGAAGGTCCGCGACACCCTGCGCCCGGGCATCGTCGAGATGGGCCAGTTCGACGGCGACCCGGTCTGGATCATGTACTACGCCTACACCGTCTACGGCGTCTGGTACTCGCAGAAGGCCCTGGACTCCCTGGACGCCGCCTATCCCGAGACCTGGGACGAGATGCTCGCGGTCTGCGCGAAGGCCAAGAAGAAGGGCATGGCCGGGTGGACGTACGCGGGCAAATACCCGTACTACCTCCCGTTCTCGCTCTACCCGATGATCGGCAAGGTCGGCGGCCGCGACGTCCTCGACGCCATCGACAACCTGGAGCCGAACGCCTGGAAGCACCCGGCCGTCAAGACCTGTTTCGAGGCGTACTACGAGCTCTACAAGAAGGGGTACGTGCTCCGGGGCACCCCGGGCCTGGACCACATCCAGTCGCAGACCGCCTGGGCCGAGGGCAAGGCCCTGTTTCTCCCCAACGGCTCCTGGGTGGAGAACGAGTCGGCCAAGGTGATCCCGGCCGATTTCGACCTCGCCGTCTCCGCGCCCACCGGCATCGACTCCTCCGACGCGATGCCCTTCGGCACGATCTGGGCCTCCGGCGGCGAGCCCTTCGTCGTCCCCGCCAAGGCCAAGAACGGCTCCGGCGGCATGGAGCAGCTGCGGATCATGCTCAGCGAGGCCTCCTCCAGGAACTTCACCGCCAAGGTCAAGTCGCTCACGGCGTACAACGGCGGCACCGACGGCATCACCCTCACCCCCGGCCTGAAGTCCGGTGTCGCCGCACTGCAGAAGGCCGGCGACAACGTGCTGAACCCGCGCATGCAGGACTGGTACGTCCAGTTGCAGAAGGAGCAGATCGGCGTCGGCGGTCTCGGCGAGATGATGGCCGGACGGCTCACTCCCGTGGAGGCCATCGACAAGATCCAGGGATACGCCGACGCCGCCGCCAAGGACACCTCGATCAAGCACTACAAGCACCAGTAGGTGGCGATGCAGCACGGCAAATACCGGTTCATCGTGGGGTTCCTGGCGCTCCCGCTCGGACTGTACGCGCTCTTCGTGATCTGGCCGTTCGTCCAGTCCATCTACTACTCGTTCACGGACTGGACCGGCCTGAGTCCCGAATTCAAGATGGTCGGCCTCGCCAATTACCGCAGGATGCTGGACGACCAGATCTTCTGGAAGTCCCTGCGGCACAGCCTGCTGTTCGCGCTCCTGGTCCCCTTGGTGACGATCGGCCTCGCGCTGTTCCTGTCCTTCATGATCAATGCCGGCGGGCGCCGGAGAAAAGGCGGCCCCGCCGTTTCCGGCGTCCGGGGCTCCGCCTTCTACAAGATCGTGTATTTCTTCCCGCAGGTACTGTCCATCGCGATCGTCGCGCTGCTGTTCGCCTTCGCGTACAACCCGGACAGCGGGGCCGTCAATTCCTTCCTCCGGGGGATCGGACTGGGCGGGGTCCAGCCGCTCTGGCTCGGCGATCCGGATCTCGCGCTGTGGTGCGTGATGGCGGTCCTCGTCTGGTCCACGGTCGGCTTCTTCGTGGTCCTGTTCTCGGCGGGCATGGCCTCCATCCCCGCCGACCTGTACGAGGCCGCCCTGCTCGACGGCGCGAACCGGGCGGACACGTTCTTCCGGGTGACCCTGCCGCTGCTCTGGGACACCGTGCAGTCGGGCTGGGTCTACCTGGGCATCCTCGCCCTCGGCGCGGAGTCGTTCGCGGTCGTGCAGATCATGACGACCGGTCCCGGCGGCCCCGACTACTCGACCACCGTCATGGTCCTGTACGTGTACCAGAAGGCGTTCCGTGACGGTCAGGCCGCCTACGCCACGACCATCGGTGTCGCCCTGCTCGTCGTGACGCTGGCCTTCGCCGCCGTCGTGATGCGGCTCGGGCGGCGCGAGCGGCTGGAGTACTGACCATGAAGACGACCGAACCCCCCGCTCCCGTCCCGGTGACCGTCACGAAGACGGACGGACGGCCCGGCCGACCGGACGCGGCACCGAAGTCCGAAGGCCGGGTCCTGAACGTCTTCTCGCACGGTCTGCTCGTCCTGTGGGCCGTGATGGTCGTGCTGCCGCTGCTGTGGGCGGTGATGACCTCCTTCAAGGACGACCGGTCCATCTTCGGCTCGCCCTGGGCGCTGCCGCGCACCCTGCACCTCGACAACTGGTCACGGGCCTGGACCGAGGCCAACATGAGCGACTACTTCCTGAACACCGTTCTGGTGGTGGGCGGTTCGCTCCTCGGCACTCTGGTCCTCGGCTCCATGGCGGCCTATGTCCTCGCCCGCTTCGACTTCCCCGGCAACCGGTTCATCTACTACCTGTTCATCGGAGGCATGAGCTTCCCCGTCATGCTGGCGCTGGTCCCGCTGTTCTACGTGGTCAACAACATGGGGCTGCTCAACACCCTGCACGGACTGATCCTGGTCTACATCGCGTACTCGCTGCCGTTCACGGTGTTCTTCCTGACGGCGTTCTTCCGCACCCTGCCCGCCTCGGTGGCGGAAGCCGCGTTCGTCGACGGCGCCTCGCACACCCGGATCTTCTTCCAGATCATGCTGCCGATGGCGAAACCCGGTCTGATCAGCGTGGGCATCTTCAACTTCCTCGGCCAGTGGAACCAGTACATGCTGCCCACGGTCCTCAACACGGACCCCGACAAACGGGTCCTCACCCAGGGGCTCGTCCAACTGGCCGTCAGCCAGGGCTACAAGGGGGACTGGTCGGGACTCTTCGCCGGCCTGGTGATGGCCATGCTCCCGGTGCTCGCGGCGTACATCGTCTTCCAGCGCCAGGTGGTGCAGGGGTTGACGGCGGGGGCCCTGAAGTAAACCCGGCGTCTTCATGCGGCGTACACGGACTTCCGGTGCACGGGTTGTCGTGTACGCCGCTTTTCCGTCGCTCCCACCCTTTTTGATCACCACGCTCCGAAGTCCTTCACACCCGGAATGCCACTTTCCGCAACGCCCCGCAGCCGCCCCCGCACACCCCGCGACGCTCTCTCGGGTGAGCGCGGGCCTGCTTGTTCGAGCGTGCGGATACTGTTCAACCTCTTGACGGGAGTGGACCCGAACGGCTCAGCTTAGAGTTCACTAGTTGGACATAGACGGGATCTCATCGAAGCGGTCCCGTGCGCAGGAGGTCGTCGTGGAGACTCCGGGGTCGCAGTCGTCGCTGCATCGGGCCAACCTGGAGCGGGTGGTACGCGCCGTGCGTCTGGCCGGGTCCCTCACGCAGGCCGAGATCGCCCGGACGACGGGACTGTCCGCCGCGACCGTCTCCAACATCGTGCGCGAGCTCAAGGAAGGCGGAACCGTCGAGGTCACGCCCACGTCGGCAGGTGGGCGAAGGGCGCGGAGTGTATCGCTGAGCGGGGACGCCGGCATTGTCATCGGGGTGGATTTCGGCCACACCCACCTCAGGGTCGCGCTGGGCAACCTCGCCCATCAGGTGCTTGCCGAGGAGTCCGAGCCGCTGGACGTGGACGCCTCCTCGGCGCAGGGGTTCGACCGGGCGGAACAGCTGGTCGTGCGCCTGATCGAGGCCACCGGGGTGGACCGCTCGAAGATCGCGGGGGTGGGGCTCGGCGTGCCCGGTCCGATCGATCTGGAGTCCGGCACGCTCGGCTCCTCGGCGATCCTCCCCGGCTGGATCGGTACCAGACCCGCCGAGGAGCTCAGAGGCCGCCTCGGCGTGCCCGTGCACGTGGACAACGACGCCAACCTCGGCGCCCTCGGTGAGCTGGTCTGGGGCAGTGGCAGGGGCGTGCGTGATCTTGCTTACATCAAGGTCGCGAGCGGTGTCGGCGCCGGTCTGGTGATCGAGGGGAAGATCTACCGCGGCCCTGGTGGCACCGCAGGAGAAATCGGACATATTACACTCGATGAATCCGGCCCGGTCTGCCGCTGCGGCAACCGGGGCTGCCTGGAGACCTTCGCGGCCGCCCGCTATGTGCTGCCGTTGCTCCAGTCCAGCCACGGCACGGACCTCACGATGGAGGGCGTCGTGCGGCTGGCCAGGGACGGAGACCCGGGCTGCCGTCGCGTGATCGCCGACGTCGGCCGCCATGTCGGCAGTGGAGTCGCCAATCTCTGCAACCTGCTGAACCCGAGCCGGGTGGTCCTGGGCGGTGATCTCGCCGAGGCCGGTGAGCTGGTGCTCGGTCCGATCAGAGAGTCCGTCGGCCGCTACGCGATCCCCAGTGCGGCGCGTCAACTCACCGTTCTCCCGGGGGCACTCGGCGGTCGTGCGGAGGTGCTCGGAGCACTCGCTCTCGCACTCGGCGAGATGGGTGATTCGACCCTTTTGGACGGCACCCTGTCGGCCGCGACACCTGCCTTCACTTAGAGAACGAATGACGCCGTTGCCATCTCGTTAAGTATTTACTTCTTGACGTCGAACTTGCGGCCGAGTTGACTTCGAGCCACCTCGGCCGCAGCGTTGCGGCCCTGTCAGGGAGGCACACCCCAAATGAACGCAACGATGCGTAGAGTCGTGATCGGCGCCACCGCCGTGTCCATGGCGCTGTCGATTGCCGCCTGCGGCAAGGCCGGCGACGACAAGGGCAAGGACTCCGGCAGCAGCTCGGACAGCAAGTCCATCGGCCTGCTGCTGCCCGACAGCGTCACCGCGCGCTACGAGAAGTTCGACAAGCCGCTCTTCGAGGCGAAGGTCAAGGAGCTGTGTTCCGGCTGCGACGTGCAGTACGCGAACGCCGCGGCCGACCCGGCCAAGCAGGCCCAGCAGATGAGCAGCATGGTCACCAAGGGCGTGAAGGTCATCGTGATCTCCGCCCAGGACTCCGCCGCGATCAAGTCCTCCATCCAGTCCGCGGTGGACAAGGGTGTCAAGGTCGTCGCGTACGACCGTCTCGCTCAGGGCCCGGTCTCGGCCTACGTCTCCTTCGACAACGAGAAGGTCGGCGAGCTCCAGGGCCAGGCCCTGCTCGACGCCCTCGGCTCCAAGGCGACCACCAAGTCCAAGGTCGTCATGATCAACGGTGACGACGCCGACCCGAACGCCGCCCAGTTCAAGGCCGGCGCCCACAAGATCCTCGACGGCAAGGTCACCATCGCCTACGAGCAGTCGGGTCTGTGGAAGGACACCGTCGCCGCCCAGAAGATGTCCGCGGCGATCACGCAGCTGGGTGCCAAGAACATCGCGGGCGTCTACGCCGCCAACGACGGCATGGCCGGTGGCATCGCCAACACCCTCAAGGGCGCGAAGATCGGCGACATCCCGCTGACCGGCCAGGACGCCGAGCTCGCCGCCATCCAGCGGATCGTCGCCGGCACCCAGTCCGCCACGGTCTACAAGGCCTACAAGCCCGAGGCCGACACGGCCGCCGAGCTCGCGGTCAACCTGCTGGAGGGCAAGGACATCAAGTCCCTCGCCGACACCTCGGTGACCAGCGGCTCCGGCGACAAGGTCCAGGCCAAGCTGCTGACCCCGGTGTCCGTCACCGTGGCCAACATCAAGGACACGGTCGTCAAGGACGGTCTGTGGACGGTCGCGGACATCTGCACCGCCGACTACGCCGCCGCCTGCAAGAAGGCCGGCCTGCAGTAACCGCGCGCACCCCGCGTGACCCGGCCCGAGTCCCGCCGAGGGACTCGGGCCCAGACCGCCGAGCGGTCCCGCGAGACCCCGCCGACGCCTGCCCCACCTTCACACCCCGCTGCCGGGGCGGGCGTCGGACGGAACCGTTGCCAAGGGCAGCGGATTCGCGCATGTTCATCTTGTAAACCTCGTGCGTACCGCGGCCTCGCGCCGCCTCCCGCACATCCCTCCGCGCACTACCCCAAGCGCGGCATCCCCGCCGGTCAGGCGGCGAAGGAGATGGTTCACGTGTCCGCTACGCCCGTGCTGGCGTTGCGCGGAGTCTCCAAGCGATTCGGTGCGGTCCAGGCCCTCACCGATGTCGATCTGGAGGTTCACGCCGGAGAAGTGGTCGCCCTGGTGGGCGACAACGGCGCAGGAAAGTCGACCCTGGTCAAGACGATCGCGGGTGTCCACCCCATCGATGAGGGCGTCATCGAATGGGAGGGCAAGCCGGTCAGCATCACCAAGCCGCACGACGCCCAGGGTCTCGGCGTCGCGACGGTCTACCAGGACCTCGCGCTCTGCGACAACCTCGACGTCGTGGGCAACCTCTACCTCGGCCGCGAGCTGCTGCACCGGGGCGTCATCGACGAGGTGACGATGGAGAAGAACGCCCGCGAACTGCTGTCCACGCTCTCCATCCGGATCCCGAGCGTGCGCATCCCGATCGCGAGCCTCTCCGGCGGTCAGCGCCAGGTCGTCGCCATCGCCCGCGCCCTGATCGGCGACCCGAAGGTCGTCATCCTCGACGAGCCCACCGCCGCCCTCGGCGTCGAGCAGACCGCGCAGGTCCTCGACCTGGTCGAGCGGCTGCGCGAGCGCGACCTCGGCGTCATCCTCATCAGCCACAACATGGCCGATGTCAAGGCGGTCGCGGACACCGTCGCCGTCCTGCGCCTGGGCAAGAACAACGGCTCCTTCCCCGTGAAGGACACCAGCCACGAAGAGATCATCGCCGCGATCACGGGTGCCACGGACAACGCCGTGACCCGTCGTGCGGGGCGTCGCACCGCGGAGGCGGCAAAGTGAGCGACACGTCCAAGACCGTGAAGAGCGACTCCTCGGAGCCGGAGAAGACCGCTCAGGCCGCGAAGAGCGAGGTCACCAAGGCGGAGACGGCCGCGAAGGCCGACGCCGCGAAGGCAGCGAAGACCGCAGGTGTCGTCGAGACGCAGGACACCGTCGCGCCCGCCGACGACCCCACGGCCGCGCCGGTCGCCGTCGTCGACCCGCGTCTGCTGGTCCGTGAAGAGGGCCTCAAGGGCTACGTCACCGAGTTCAAGCGCAAGGTGAAGGGCGGCGAGCTGGGCTCGCTGCCGGTGGTCATCGGCCTGATCGTCATCTGGACGATCTTCCAGCTGCAGAACGACCGCTTCCTGAGCGCCGACAACCTCTCGAACATCAGCTACTACCTGTCGGCCACCGGCATGCTCGCCATCGGCCTGGTGTTCGTCCTGCTGCTCGGCGAGATCGACCTGTCGGTCGGCTCGGTCAGCGGTCTGGCCTCCACCCTGTTCGCCGTGTTCGTGGTGACCCATGGCATGAACGCCTGGCTGGCGCTGGTCCTCGCGGTCCTCACCGGCATCGCCATCGGCGCGCTGCAGGGCTGGTTCTTCGCCAGGATCGGTGTACCGGCGTTCGTCGTCACCCTGGCCGGCTTCCTCGGCTGGAACGGTCTGATGCTGTGGCTGCTGGGCGCCAGCGGCACCATCAACATCCCGTCCGACACGGGTCCGGTCCACCTGCTCGGCCAGAGCTCCTTCTTCATGGACCAGGCCATCATCGGCGCCTACCTGCTGGCCGGCCTCGCCGTCGTGCTCTCCCTGGTCGGCAACTTCAACGAGCAGCGCCGCCGCAAGGCCGCGGGTGTGCCGTTCCGGGCGACCGGTGAGATCCTGCTGCGCGTCGGCGCGCTCGCCGTCGCGGCCTTCGCCGCCGCCGTCGTCCTCAACGACGCGGCCGGTGTCTCCAACGCGCTGGTGCTCTTCCTGGCGGCGCTGGTGATCGTCGACTTCGTGCTCCGCCGCACGACGTACGGCCGCAAGGTGTTCGCGGTCGGCGGTGGCATCGAGGCCGCCCGCCGTGCCGGTATCAACGTGCCGATGATCCGCATCACCGTGTTCGCCATCTCCGGCGGCTTCGCGGCGCTCGGCGGTATGTTCTTCGCCGGCCAGACCGCGAGCGCCACGCTCAGCGCGGGCGGCGGCAACACCCTGATGCTCGCCATCGCGGCGGCCGTCATCGGTGGCACCAGCCTCTTCGGCGGCCGCGGTACCGTCTGGTCCGCCCTCCTGGGCATGCTGGTCATCCAGTCCATCCAGACCGGTCTGGACCTGCTCAACATGAACACCTCGATCCAGTACATGATCACCGGTGGCGTTCTGCTGGGCGCCGTCGTGATCGACTCCGTGTCGCGCAAGTCCCAGAAGGCTGCGGGTCGCGGATAGCGCCTCTCGCCGTACGGGGTGCGGTGGGACTGCGGGTGAGGCGCCGTCGTGGCGTGTCGCGCAGTTCCCCGCGCCCCTTTTGGTCGGACCGGATGCCCGGTGCCCACAAGGCGCCGGGCATAGTCGTGTCATAGGCCGGGTCGCGGAACATTAGACTCGACTGGCCCGGCAACAGCTCGAACAGCGTTTACTGCAAGGAGGCACGGGTGCCGCTGCTGACCCGCATCAGGGGACCGCGCGATCTGGACCGGCTCAGCCCGGAGGAGCTGGACCAGCTGGCGGAGGAGATCCGGACCTTCCTGGTCGAGGCCGTGTCCAAGACCGGTGGCCACCTCGGCCCCAACCTCGGCGTGGTCGAGCTCACCATCGCGCTGCACCGGGTCTTCGAGTCCCCCAAGGACAAGATCCTGTGGGACACCGGCCACCAGTCCTACGTCCACAAGCTGCTCACCGGCCGGCAGGACTTCTCCCGGCTCAAGATGAAGGGCGGCCTGTCCGGCTACCCCTCGCAGGCCGAGTCCGAGCACGACGTCATCGAGAACAGCCACGCCTCCACGGTCCTCGGCTGGGCCGACGGCATCGCCAAGGGCAACGAGATCCTCGACCGCGACCGCCATGTCGTGGCGGTCATCGGCGACGGCGCCCTCACCGGCGGCATGGCCTGGGAGGCGCTCAACAACATTGCCGACGCCAAGGACCGCCCGCTGGTCATCGTCGTCAACGACAACGAGCGCTCGTACGCGCCGACCATCGGCGGCCTCGCCAACCACCTCGCGACCCTGCGCACCACCGACGGCTACGAGCGGTTCCTGGCCCGCGGCAAGGACCTGCTGGAGCGCACCCCCGTCGTCGGCAAGCCCCTGTTCGACACCCTGCACGGCGCCAAGAAGGGCCTGAAGGACTTCATCGCGCCCCAGGGCATGTTCGAGGACCTCGGCCTGAAGTACGTCGGCCCGATCGACGGCCACGACCTGGAGGCCCTGGAGTCGGCGCTGGCCAAGGCGAAGCGCTTCGGCGGCCCGGTGATCGTGCACTGCCTCACCGAGAAGGGCCGCGGCTATCAGCCCGCCCTCCAGGACGAGGCCGACCGCTTCCACGCCGTCGGCAAGATCCACCCCGACACCGGTCTGCCCATCGCCTCCTCCGGCGCCGACTGGACCTCCGTGTTCGGCGAGGAGATGGTCAGGCTCGGCGAGGAGCGCGAGGACATCGTCGCCATCACCGCGGCCATGCTCCAGCCCGTCGGGCTCGACAGGTTCGCCAAGCGCTTCCCGGAGCGGGTCTACGACGTCGGCATCGCCGAGCAGCACGGCGCCGTCTCCGCCGCGGGCCTCGCCCACGCCGGGGTGCACCCCGTCTTCGCCGTCTACGCCACCTTCCTCAACCGCGCCTTCGACCAGGTGCTGATGGACGTGGCCCTGCACCGGTGCGGTGTGACGTTCGTCCTGGACCGGGCGGGCGTCACCGGCACCGACGGCGCCTCCCACAACGGCATGTGGGACATGTCGATCCTCCAGGTCGTCCCCGGCCTCAGGCTCGCCGCCCCGCGTGACGCCGACCAGGTCCGCGCCCAGCTCCGCGAGGCCGTCGCCGTGGACGACGCGCCGACCGTCGTACGGTTCTCCAAGGGCGCCGTCGGCCCCGCCGTCCCCGCCGTGGGACGCGTCGGCGGCATGGACGTCCTGCGCGAGCCGGGCACCGACACGCCCGACGTGCTGCTCGTCTCCGTGGGCGCCCTCGCCCCGATGTGCCTGGAGATCGCCGGCCTGCTCGACCGGCAGGGCATCTCCACGACCGTCGTCGACCCGCGCTGGGTCAAGCCCGTCGACGAGGCCATGGCCCCGCTCGCCGAGCAGCACCGGGTGGTCGTCACCGTCGAGGACAACAGCCGTGTCGGCGGCGTCGGCTCGGCCGTCGCCCAGGCCCTGCGCGA
The DNA here is from genome assembly GCF_040630405.1 of Streptomyces sp. NPDC005811. NCBI lineage: Bacteria > Bacillati > Actinomycetota > Actinomycetes > Kitasatosporales > Streptomycetaceae > Streptomyces > Streptomyces sp. NPDC005811. The sequence goes on along the minus strand of NZ_JBEXXK010000039.1, from coordinate 27,355 downwards.
CGCGGGCGTGGACGTCCCGCTGCGCGACTTCGGTATCCCGCCCCGCTTCCTCGACCACGCCTCCCGCGCCGAGGTCATGGCCGAGATCGGGCTGACCGCCCCCGACATCGCCCGCCAGGTCACCGGACTCGTCGCCAAGCTGGACGCCAGGTACGGCACCGCGGCCGCCGAGGTGGACTCCGTGGAGCCCGCCCGCGACTGACGCCCGCCGGGGGCAACCCGACACGCCCGGATGGGCCGGTTCGACCACTGCGAAGAGTGGTCGAACCGGCCCATTCGCGTTAACCCGCCCGTGCCGGGGCATACGACCTGTGCCCCCTCTCGATCATGTCGAGGACGACACAGCGTGGGAGGTACCCCGTGAGCAGCACCCTCTTCCGGACGAAGAGAGTCGAGCAGTCCATCCTCGACACCGAGGAACCAGAGCACGCGCTCAAGAAATCCTTGTCCGCGCTGGATCTGACCGTCTTCGGCGTCGGCGTCATCATCGGCACCGGCATCTTCGTCCTGACCGGCACGGTCGCCAAGAACAACGCCGGACCCGCCGTCGCCCTGGCCTTCGTCGCGGCCGGGGTGGCCTGCGCGCTCGCCGCGCTCTGCTACGCCGAGTTCGCCTCCACCGTCCCGGTGGCCGGCTCGGCGTACACCTTCTCGTACGCCTCCCTCGGCGAACTGCCCGCCTGGATCATCGGCTGGGACCTGGTCCTGGAGTTCGCGCTCGGCACGGCGGTGGTGGCCGTCGGCTGGTCCGGGTACATCGCCTCCCTGCTCGACAACGCCGGCTGGCATCTGCCGGCGGCGCTCAGTGGGCGCGAGGGGGCGAACGGCTTCGGCTTCGACATCCTCGCCGCCGCCCTCGTCCTGGTGCTCACGGCGATCCTCGTGATCGGCACCAAACTCTCCGCGCGGCTGACCTCGATCGTCGTCGCGATCAAGGTGACCGTCGTGCTGACCGTGATCATCGCGGGCTCCTTCTTCCTCCACGGCGAGAACTACGACCCGTTCATCCCCAAGGCCCAGACGGTGGAGGCGGGCAACAACCTCCAGGCGCCGCTGATCCAGCTGATGTTCGGCTGGGCGCCGTCCAACTTCGGCGTGATGGGCATCTTCACCGCCGCCTCCGTGGTGTTCTTCGCGTTCATCGGCTTCGACGTCGTCGCGACGGCGGCCGAGGAGACCAAGAACCCGCAGCGCGACATGCCGCGCGGCATCCTCGGCTCCCTCATCATCTGCACGGTCCTGTACGTCGCCGTGTCGATCGTCGTCACCGGGATGGAGCACTACAGCAAACTGTCCGTGAGCGCCCCGCTGGCCGACGCCTTCAAGCACACCGGGCACCCCTGGTACGCGGGCTTCATCAGCTTCGGCGCCGCCGTCGGCCTGACCACCGTCTGCATGATCCTGCTCCTCGGCCAGACCCGGGTGTTCTTCGCGATGAGCCGCGACGGACTGCTGCCGCGCTTCTTCTCCCACGTCCACCCGCGCTTCAAGACCCCGCACCGGCCGACCATCCTGCTCGGTGGGCTGATCGCGATCCTGGCCGGCTTCACCAGCCTCAGCGAGCTGGCCGAACTGGTGAACATCGGCACGCTCTTCGCGTTCGTCGTCGTCGCGATCGGCGTGATCATCCTGCGCCGCACCCGCCCCGACCTGCCGCGCGCCTTCCGCACCCCCTGGGTGCCGGTCGTCCCGATCCTGTCGGTGTGCGCATCGCTGTGGCTGATGCTCAACCTGCCCGCCGAGACCTGGCTCCGGTTCGGCATCTGGATGGTCGTCGGCTTCTTCGTCTACTTCCTCTACGGCCGCTCGCACAGCCGCCTCGGACGCCACCAGGAGACGACGGCCGACGAGGTGCACGGGGGAGGGGCGGCGGACTGAGCCTCGGTCAGGAGGCGTCCGCCGGGCCCCGTACGGCACGGGGGCCCGTCACCTCGGCGCCGAGGTCCGTCACCCGGCGGCGCAGCGCGCGGTCGGCGGTGACGACCAGCCGGGGGCGGCCGCCGGCCCGGGCGACCAGGCCGACGATGTGGTCGTCCCCGCTGCCGGCCGCCGAATCCACCCGTACCCCCGCCACCGGCTCCACCCCGCGCGCCGCGCCCTCCACGACGAGCACGATCTCCACGGGCCCGGCATGACCCGGCAGCCCGTCCGCGGCCAGCCGGTCCCGCAGCCGCTCCGCGGCGCCCCGCCGGTCCCGCCACCAGCCGTCGGGCACCGACCCGACCACGTTCGCGCCGTCGACGACCACGAGCAGGGCGGGGCCGTCGTCCACGGGGGCGTCCAGGGCGTCCATGGGACCAGCGTCCCACGGACGCCCCGGCCACGGGCCCGCCGGGAGTGGCGGGGAGGCCGCCGACATAAAGTGAACGGGTGAACGGCGACTGGCTCATACGCGGCCGCGACGGGCGGCTCAGTGTCTATCTGACGTCCGACGACGCCGTCCTGTGCCGCGCGGAAAGCGCACCGGGCGGGCCCTGGGACGGCCCGCGCCGGGTCGGCGGCGACCAGCGGCTGCACCCCGTGCTCGCCGTCGGCCAGGGCGCCGACGGCTACGCGCACCTGGTGTCCTGGCGGCCGACCGTGAAGTCCGAGGCGGGCCTGGTGCACTCCGTCCACTACCGGCCGCTGCTCGCCCCGCTGGACTGGGCGCCCGTCGGCCACCCGGACCGGCGGGGCGCCCGCACCGGGCCGCCGGCCGTCGCGGTGGACGCCGAGGGACGCGCCCATGTCCTCGTCCGGGGCGGGGCCGGCGGGCTCGGCCTGCTCGTCCAGAAGGAGAAGGGCGGTTGGGAGCCCTGGCGGGATCTCGGGGGCAAGGACGTCGAGGGGCCGCCCGTCGCGGTGACGGGGGAGTCGGGACGGATCGAGGTGTACGCGGCCGTCTCCGGCGGGATCCTGCACTGGCGGCAGGAGGAGGCCGGCGCCCCGCCCGTGCTGGAGGAGGCGCTGGAGGCGCCGGTCCGCGCCGGGACCCTGCGCGCCCTCGCCACCTCGGCCGAGCACACCACCGTCTTCTACACGGACGGCTCCGGTGAGCTGTGGGCCTGGCGCCCCGGCGGCAAACCGGCCTCGCTGCTCACCGCCGCCGGAGCCGGTCCGGTCGCCGCGATCCGCTGTGTGCTGGACGGCCACGACTGCACCCTGCTCGCCCAGCGTTCGGCGAGCGGCCGGACCGCCTTTGCCGCCTACCCCACCGAACAGGAGTCGGCGGGGGCCTGGTGGGCCGAGTCCGGCCCCCGGCTGGACCCCGACGCCGAGGTGGCGCTGGCCGTGGACCACGAGGACCGGGTGGTCGCCGCCACCCTGTCGCCGTCGACCGGCCGCCTCCTGCTCAGCCGCCGCAAGGACGAGCCGGTGCTCGCGCTGACGGCGTGGCAGGAGGTCTGACCCGCCGTCACCTCCGGTGGGGCGGGGCGTCGGCGGTCAGGAACTCCCGCCGGTCGCCGGGGACTTCTTCGCCGACTCAGGGATCTCGGAGTCGGAGCGGACCGCCTTCCACAGGGTGGAGGCCTGGGGCTCGGCGGCCACGACCCGGTTCGGGTCGACCTTGTCGTACGCCACCGGGAGCATGATCGTCTCCATGGTGGCGGGGTCGACGCCGTTGAGGCTGCGGCCGAACTCCGAGAGCTTGGTGAGCGAGGCGAGGCCGGAGTCGGTGGTGAGGGCCGCGGTGAGCTGGTCGGCGATCTTGAAGGCCTTGGCGGGGCTGCCCAGCAGGTCCTGCTTCTTGATCTCGCTCAGCAGGGCGAGCATGAACCGCTGCTGGAGCCCGATGCGGCCCAGGTCGCTGCCGTCGCCGATGCCGTGCCGGGTCCGGACGAACTGGAGGGCCTGCGTGCCGTCCAGCCGGTGGGTGCCCGCGGTCAGGTCGAGGCCGCTGGAGGTGTCGTGGATGTCCTGGTCGACGGTGACCGTCACCCCGCCGATCGCGTCCACCAGCCCCTTGAAGCCGGCGAAGTCGACCTCGACGTAGTGGTCCATGCGGATCCCGGACATCTGCTCCACCGTCTTGACCACACAGGCCGGACCGACCTGCGAGTAGACGGAGTTGAACATCACGCGCTTCGCGGACGCCACCGTCGAGCCGTCGGAGCTGGTGCACTCGGGCCGGGTCACGAGGGTGTCGCGCGGGATGCTGATGGCGACGGCCTCGGTGCGGCCCTCGGGGATGTGCATCACCAGCGCGGTGTCGGAGCGGGCGCCCGCGACCTTGCCGGTGTTCAGCGCGGCGTTGGCCCCGGCGCGCGAGTCCGACCCGAGGATCAGGATGTTCTGGCCGGAGGTCGGCAGCTTCTCCGGCCGGTCGTCGCCGATCGCGCGGTCGATGTCGACACCGTTGATGTTGCCGTTGAGGTCCCGGTACAGCCAGTACCCGGTGCCGGCGCCGACCACGAGGAGCAGGGTCAGCGCGAGCAGGATCCACCGGCCGGTCCGGCGTCGGCGGCGGGGTGCGGCGCCGTCCGGGGACGGCGACGTGCTCGGGCTCTCGACGGCTGGGGTCGTCATACGGGTCGGTGTCCTCGTCTTTCTCGGATCCGGGCAGGCGTGCACCCGGGCGTTCGGAAGACCGGCGACCCCCGCCGGCCGTTGTACGACAGTGATCCACATCACGAATGCCCTGGTCGGCCCGGGTGGGCGAGGGGGAGCTCCCGGTCGGCCTCCCGGTCGGTCTCCCGACCGGGCCGTCCGGCCCGTGGCGCGAAGCAGTGTAGGGACCATGCATATGATGTGAGAATTCCAGCCACCCGACGTCACGGGTCGGCCAAATCGTCGGGAGGCCGTGATGCCGGTGCGGGGTCGGTCCGCGCGCGCCGCGACCCGGCACGGTTCCGCCGTGCCGGTGGCCGCCGCCACCGTGCCGCCGTCGGCCGTGACCGGCACGGCCACGGGCACCTGGCTCACCCTCGGCAAGGACGGCCGGCTCACCGCGTACGCACCCGCCCCCGGCGGACTGCTGCGCTGGACCGAGACCCGGCCCGGCGGCCCGGACTGGTCGGGACCGGACCGCGTGGAGGTCCGCGACCTCACCCATCTCGCGATCGTCCAAGGGGCGGACGCCTACGTCCACTTCCTGGGCCGCCGGGAACGCCCGCGCGGCGCCGGGGTGGCCGAGGTGGACATCGTCCACGCGATCCAGTACCAGAGCGGACGGCCCGTCACGGAGTGGCGCTCCCTGGGCAATCCGCACCCCCAGCCGGACCGGGCGCGGCGTCTAGGCGCCCCGGCGGGCGCCGTGGCCTCCGACGGAACCGTGCATGTGTTCGCGCCCAACGCGGGCGGCGGGCTGATGATGCGCCGGGAGGGCAAGGGCGGCCGCTGGGAGCCCTGGGCCGATCTGCGGGGCACGGACGTGGGGGACGGGCTCACCGCGGCGGCGGCCTCGGACGGCCGGGTCGAGGTGTTCGCCCCGGCCGGGGGCGCCGCCCTGCACTGGTTCCAGCCCGAGCCCGGCGCCGAGCCGCAGCGCTCGCACGACGTACGGCCCGGCCCGGCGGCGGGATCCGTCGCCGCGCTGGAGACCGCGCCGGGCCGGCTGACGTACTTCTGGACCGACCCGGCCGGCGGCGGGCTGATCTGCCACCGGCGCGGCGGCTGGTCCGTCCCGCTGGGCGGCACCCCGGGCGACGGGGCGAACGCGGTGCTGCGCACCGTGCTCGACGGCTACGACTGCACGGTGATCGCCCACCGCGGCGCGTCCGGCACGGTGGTGGTCGGGGTCTGCGCGACGGAGGCCGAGTCCTCCGGTCTGTGGTGGACGGACACCGGCCTGGCGTGCGCGGGTGATCCGGCCCTGGCCCACGACGGCCGCGGCCGGGTGGTGGTCGCGGCCTTCGATCCGGGCGGGACGCTGCGCCTCGCGCGGCAGGTTCCCGCACCGGGGCTGGTCCTCGGGGAGCCGGCGCCGGTGTGAGGCCAGGCGGGAAACCGGTTACTGCCGGGCCGTCGATTACTGCTGGACAGCCCGGGAAACAGATGGAAACATCATGGTTGATCAGTAAATATTCGGTAATCCTTTGCTGTTCATCAGGTGAACGGGGGGTGTCGGTGCCGTGAGCGGCCGGCCTCGGACGTGGAAAGTGCGGAAGTACAGGTGAGCCTCAACAATCCCGAGGCGAGCGCGCTCGTGTCGACCTATCGGTCCCTGGTGCCGCTGGGGGCGCGGCGCCGGATCGTGCGCCGGGTCCCCCAGCAGATGCGTTCCTCGGTGAAGCGGTCCCTGGCCTCAGCCGACGCCGTCCGTTCCGCCGTCGTCGTCCGGGCGCTCGGCGGACCGGGCCGGGGTGGCCGGCGTACCGGCGCGGGGATCCGGGTCGTCCGGGTGGCCGGCAGGCACCTGCGGGCCGTCGAGGTCCCCGGGGCCACCGCGTGGGCCGCCCGGGCCCGCAATCTGCACATCCTCGTCTCCGTGCTGGAGGAGGCGGGCATCGACTACTTCTGTGTGCGCGGTCAGGGCTCGCTCACCCCGAGCGTCGCCGTGCCCGCCCGGCGGCGGGCCGAGCTGGAGGCGCTGCTGAGGGTGGTCGCCGAGGAGGGCGCCGGATACGCCGGTCCCGTCTCGGGCGGACCGATGCGCCCCGGCGGTGCCGTCGCCACCTGGCGGGCCCTGCGCGGCCAGGGCGTGGTGCGTGTGGCGTGGAACGTCTGCGACCCCAGCGGCCATCTGGTGTTCGGCCGGGAGTCCGGCTGCGACATCGAGTTCTGGGCGGAGCGGGACGGCTTGCTGGTCGCCCCGCGCCCCAACCGGGTGATGACCGAGGTACCGGTGGACGCGGGCCGCTGCTGGGCCGAGCAGAAACGTTTCAGTGCCGTACCGGCCGTGTACTCCACCGGACACGCCCGCACCCTGCCGGAGTTCGTCGCCGCCCTGCCCGAGGACCACCTCTTCCCCATCGACGTCGTCTACACCTGGGTCGACGACTCCGACCCGGTCTGGCGCGCGAACCGCGACGCGCTGCGCGGCCGGCACACCGCCGCCCCCGGTGGCGCCCTGCACGAGCAGGCCGCCAACGACGCCCGCTACACCAGCCGCGACGAACTGCGGTACTCCCTGCGCTCGATCCACCAGTACGCCCCCTGGGTGCGCACCATCTTCCTCGTCACCGCCGGCCAGGTGCCGTCCTGGCTGAACACCGACTTCCCCGGCATCCGGGTGGTCGACCACCGGGAGATCTTCTCCGACCCGCACGCGCTGCCCACGTTCAACTCCCACGCCATCGAGAGCCAGTTGCACCACATCCGGGACCTCTCGGAACACTTCCTGTACCTCAACGACGACGTGTTCTTCGGCCGCCCGGTCCAGCCCGGCCACTTCTTCCACGCCAACGGACTCACCAAGTTCTTCCAGTCCAAGGCGCTGATCCCGTCCGGCCGGGCGGACGCCGAGGACCTGCCCGTCAACGCGGCCGGCCGCAACAGCCGCGGCCTGATCGCCCAGCAGTTCGGCACCGTCATCTCCCAGAAGATGAAACACACCCCGCACGCCCTGCGCCGCAGCGTCCTCACCGAGATAGAGCAGATCTACGCCAAGGCCCACCGGGTGACCCAGCACTCCCGCTTCCGCTCGCCCAGCGACGTGCCGATCGCCTCCTCGCTGCACCACTACTACGCCTACCACTCGGCCCGCGCCACGGTCGGCGACATCCGCTACGTGTACGTCGACCTCGCCGACGCCCTCGCCCAGCGGCGGCTGGACAACCTGCTCGCCCGCCGCAACTTCGACACCTTCTGCATGAACGACACGGTCACGGCGGCCGACCCCGACGCCCAGAGCCGGATGGTGAAGAACTTCCTGGAGGCCTACTTCCCCGTGCTCAGCCCCTTCGAGAAGGACTCCGGCATCCAGCTGCCGGAGGACCCGCACCCCTCCCCGCAGCACCCCCGCGCCGACGCACGCGCGACCGGACCGGGGCGCCTCGGCCGATGACCTCCCGAACCTCCACCCCCGCACCGGACCGCGGCGGGGCGGCCCGGCTGCGCGCCCGGGCCGTCGCCCTGCGCGAACGCGTCATGCTCGGCCTGTTCGTCCCGCTGCGCGCGCGACGCACCGCCCGGCTGCGCTACGCCGCCATCCTCGACGGCCAGACCGTGAACCTGCACGCCCAGCTGCCGCCGTCCGCCGGACGCCCCGACCACGCCGAGATCGTGCTGCGCCGACGCGGCCGCCGCCACCTCGCCGAGGCCCGCGTCCACACCGGCCCCGACGGCGAGGTCCTGGTCGACGCCGCGATCCTGCTGGGCGCCGAGGTCGGCGGCGTCCCCGTCGGCACCGGCCGCTGGCGACTGCGGCTGCGCGTCCGCACCGGACGCCGCCGGCGCACCCTGTCCCTGCTGCTCCTGAAGCCGCCGACGCCGTACGAGGGCCCCACCAAGCCGATGGAGGCCTCCCCGGTGACGGGGGAGCGGCACCGGCTCGGCCGCTCCGTGCGCGGCAGCGCCCGTCTGGTCAGCACCGGCGCGCGGGCCGCCGTGGAGGTGGCCAAGGTGCACCTCGGCCATGCCGGGGTCACCGTCGACTTCCGGGTCCTCGGCACCCGTGTCGAGGACCCCCGGGCCGAGTTCGTCGCCTCCGGGCGCCGGATCGGACAGCCCGTCACCCCGCTCGGCGCCGGCGTCTACCGCGTCGACGTCCCCCTGGACCGGATGCCGCCGCGCGGCACCCGGCCCGAGCACTGGGACGTCGTCCTGACCGACCGCACCGGGCACGCCCGACGCCTCGGCCGCCGGCTGCACGACGTCCGCAACCCCCTGCGCGTCTTCGCGATGCGCGCCCTGGCCATCACCCCCCAGGGCCACCCGCCCCTGATCGTCCAACCGCGCTACACGCCCGCAGGAAACCTCCGCATCACCTGCACGCGCATGCCCGAGGCAGGCTGACCACAGATATGAAGATCACGTTCCTGCTGACCACGGCCGACGCCGTCGGCGGTACCGAACGCGCGGTGTACAACCAGGCCTCCGAACTCGCCGCCCGGCACGACGTACGGGTGCTCAGCGTCTTCAGGAGCAAGCGCGAGCAGTTCTTCACCCCGGACGAACGGGTCCGCGTCGACTACCTCGTCGACCTCACCGCACCCGCCCCCCGCCCGCTGCGCCCCACCGCCGTCGACGACACCGTCTGGACGGGCCTCGCCGCCCAGCCCAGCCGGATCGTCGACCGCGACTGGGAACCCGCCTTCAACCGGCTCTCCGACCTCGAACTCGGACTCGCCCTCCAGGACACCGACACCGACGTCCTGGTCACCACCACCCCCGCCCTGATGGCCCTCGCCGTCCACCTGGCCCCGGCCCGGGTGATCACCGTCCACCAGGAGCACCGGGTCTCCGAACTGCGCGGCGCGAGCGGTGAGCCGCTGCGCCGGTACGCCGCCCGCCTGGACTGCCTCGCCGTGCTCAGCGAACGCACCCGGGACTGGTTCGCCGAGACCCTCGGGGACGCCGCGCCCCGGCTGGAGGTCGTGCCCAACGCCCTGCCCGGCGGCTTCCGGCCCCGCTCCACCCTGCAGACCCGCACGGTCGTCATCGCCGGCCGGCTCGTCGCCGAGAAGCAGATCGACCACGCCGTCACCGCCTGGGCCACGGTCGCCCGGTACCACCCGGACTGGCAGCTGCGGATCTTCGGCGACGGCCCGCTCAGCGGCGCCCTGCGCCGGCAGATCGACATGCTCGGACTGCACGACTGCGTCCAGCTCAACGGCAACTCCCGGCATCTGGCCGAGGAGTGGGCCAAGGCCAGCATCGCCACCCTCACCTCCCGCAACGAGGCCTTCGGACTCGTCCTCGCCGAGGCGCAGGCCGCCGGTGTCCCCGTGGTCTCCTACGACGCGCCCAACGGTCCGCGCGAGGTCGTCATCGACGGCGAGACCGGCATCCTCGTCCCGCCCGGCGACACCGACGCCCTCGCCTCGGCGCTGCTGCTGCTCATCCAGGACGCCGAACTGCGCGCCCGGATGGGCACCGCGGCCCTGGCCTCGGTGAACCGCTTCGCGCCCACCGTGGTCACCGCCACCTGGGAGCGGATCCTCCACGAGCTGGCCGCCGCACGCGACACCGGCCGGCGCGCCGTCGCCAAGGCCGAACGCGAGGCCCTGCACGCCTACTTCGGCGGCGCCGAGGGCATCGTGCCCGCCGCCGCCCCCGCCCCCGCCACCACCGTCCGCAGCTCCGACCAGCGCGCCCTGGAACAACGTCTGCTCCAGCGGCGCGGGTTCGTCGGCGACGGCGGCCAGATCTGCCGGCTCCTCGACTGGGAGTCCCCCTGGGACGTCGTCCAGCAGAACCTGGCCCTGGTGGCCAACGTGCTCGAAGGCGCCGACATCCCCTATCTCGTCGTACGCGACCATCTGGTACGGCACTCCGTCGCCGTGCACGCCGTGTACCGCGAGGCGGTCTTCAAGGCCCTCGCCGAACGCCACCGCGACGACGCCGTGTACGCGGCCGTCCTCAACGAGAGCCAGAAGACGGTCGCGACGGTCCTCGCCGGCCTCGTCGCCCCCTACGCCGACACCCCCTCCTCGGGCGTCCGCGTCTACCAGAACGTCGTCGCCCCCTCGCGCCTGCTGCGCCTGGGCGCCGTCTACGGCACCACGATCTCCTTCTGGGAGAACGACCCCGAGGACCCCGCCCACCTGCACGCCCCCGCCCGCACCCTGATCGGCGACCGGGTCCCCAACGCGGCCATGCGCCGCTCCACCCTCACCCTGGCCGGCCGCCCCTACCCCACCATCGAGGCCTTCACCCAACGGCTGCACGGAGACGTCGACTTCCCCGTCGACGCCGTCTACACCTGGGTCGACGGCTCGGACGTGGCCTGGCTGGAGCGCAAGAACGCCGTGCTGGCCGCGCTGGGCCTGGACACCGAGGACGCGGCGACCAGTGCCGCCCGCTTCCGCGACCGGGACGAACTGCGCTACTCCCTGCGCTCGATCGACATGTACGCCCCCTGGATCCGGAACATCTACCTGGTCACCGACGGGCAGGTCCCGCACTGGCTGGACACCTCGCACCCGCGCGTCCGCGTGGTCGACCACAGCGAGATCTTCGGCGACCGGGGCGCGCTGCCGACGTACAACTCCCACGCCATCGAGAGCCGGTTGCACCACATCGAGGGCCTCGCCGAGCACTTCCTGTACTTCAACGACGACGTGTTCCTCGGCCGGACCGTGCGGCCCGACCTGTTCTTCCTCGGCAACGGCCAGGCCCGGCACTTCATGTCGCCGACCTCCGTACCGATGGCGCCGCCCGGCCCCGACGACGAGTTCGCCATCAGCGCCGCGAAGAACAACCGGGCCCTGATCCGCGCGGACTTCGGGCAGACGCCCGTGCACTCCTTCCTGCACGCCCCGCACCCGCTGCGCCGCAGTGTCCTCGCCGACATCGAACAGCGCTACCAGCAGGCCGTGTCGGGCACCGCCGCCAGTCGGCTGCGCAGCCACAGCGACGTCTCCGTCGCCAGCTCGCTGCACCACTACGTCGGCTACCACACCCTGCGCAGCGTGCCCGGCAGCATCGCCTGCGGATTCGTCAACGTCGGCCTCGCCGAGCACGCCGCCCGGCTGAACCGGATCCTCGGCGTCCGCCCGTACGACGTGTTCTGCCTGAACGACTACCACGACGGAGACGTCCCCGAGGACGAGCAGGACGCCATCCTCGCCGCGTTCCTGCCCAGCTACTTCCCGGTCCCCAGCCAGTACGAGACCGGGTCCGTGCGCAACCAGCGCGCCCACGCCGGCTACCTGCCGGGATGGCCCCTGTGAGGAGCGACAGCATGACCAGCCCCGCGTCCGTACTGCAGGTCGTGGCCCACCCCGACGACGACCTGTACTTCATGAACCCGGCCGTCTTCCAGGGCCTCAAGGCCGGTGTCCGCACCACCACCGTCTACCTCACCGCCGGGGACGCGAACGGACTCAACCCCCGCCCCTGGCAGCAGGAACCGGCCGTCGAGGACCGGGCGGCCTACGGCAAGGCACGGCAGAACGGCATCAAGGCCGCCTACGCCGCCATGCTGCTCGGCGACCGCACCGCGGCCTGGAAGCCCGCCACCCTGTCCACGGCGGGCGGCGCCGTCGCCGAGGCCTACTCGCTCGCCGACGCGCCCTGGGTGACCCTGGTCTTCCTCAACATCCGCCAGCACGGCACCCCGGAGGGCCCGCCGCGCAGCCTGCACGCGCTGTGGCACGACGAGACCGAGCGGGTCCCCACCCTCGTCGTCCCCGGCGGCCTGGCGCACGAACCGCACGCCTACACCCGCACGGGCCTGGTGGACACCCTGGTCCAGCTCATGGACCTGGTCCGGCCCACCCTGGTGCGCACCATGGACCCGGACCCGGACCGGCTGGTCCACGACGAGAAGCACCCCCAGCGGCACGACTTCGGCGACCTCTCCGACCACTGCGACCACACCGCGGCCGCGCTGTTCACCTGGCTGGCACTGGACCACTACCAGGGCCCCGGCGAGACACGCACCTTCGCCGTGGAGTCCTACCGCGGCTACGCCAACGAACGCTGGCCGCACAACCTGAGCCCCCAGACGGTCTCCCTCAAGGAGTACTTCCTCAACGTCTACGGCGCGGCCGACGGCTACGACTGCGGGGACCCGGCCGGCAGCGGCGACTACGCGGTCGCCCTGAACGCCCGCTCCACCGGCTGGGTGCAGAGCACCGCGCCGCGCCATCCGTCCGGCGCGAACTGGCTGCTCGCCGACCGGCGGGGCCAGCTCGCCGCGTTCGCCGTCGTCAACCAGCAGGCGGCGGTCTGGCTGGAGGCCCGGCCCGGCACCGACGAATGGCGCGGCCCCTTCCTCCTCGGCGGCGGCCCCCTCGCCCCGGGCCTCGCCGTCGGCCTCACCCCGGACGGACGCTGGCAGGTGTTCGCCGAGCGGCTCTCGCAGCTCGCCGCCGACGGCGCCCACACCCGGGAGATCGTCCTGCTCGAACAGGCCGAGCCCGACGGCGTGTTCACCGGCTGGGTCACGCTCGGCAACCCCTCCGCCGGCGACCCGCAGCGCGACCGCCACCTCGGCGCCCCCGCCGTCACCCGCGACGGACGGGGCCGGCTGCACCTGTTCGTGCGCAACGCCGGGCAGGGCCTGCACACCCGGATCCAGGAGACCGACGGCTCCTGGGGCGACTGGACCGACCTGCGCGGACACGAGCTCCAGGAGGGCATCGCCGCCCTCACCGCGCCCAACGGCCATGTGGAGGTGTTCGCCGCCAGCAGGGAGGGCGTCTTCCACTGGGCGCAGGGCTCCCTCGACGCACCGCTGAGCCGGGCGCCCCGGTTCCGGCTCACCGTGCCCGCCGGGCCCGCCGCGGCCGTGGTCCAGCCGACCGGGCAGGTCATGACGGTCTACCGGCAGCCCGGCACCGGACGCCTCCTCATGGCCCAGGAGGACGCCCCCGGCGGCCGCTGGGCCCAGCCCGCGGCCTCGATCGGGGGCCGCGGCGGCTTCGGCGCGATCGCGCTGGCCGCCGCGCCGTCGCCCGCGACCGGCACGCTGGTCGTCACCCGCGGCGACCTCGGCGGGGTGGCCCACCGCTTCCTGCCGGGCGACGGGACCTGGCGGGAACTGCCCACGACCGAGCTGGGCGGCACGATCGCCGGCGCCCCCGCGGCCGCCTTCGACGCCCTGGGCCGCGCCGTGATCGCGGTCCTCGGCGCCGACGGCCGCCTCGCCGTGGCCCGTCAACTTGCTCCGGGGTCAACGGAGTTCGGACCGTGGACGGTCACGGGCTGACTCGGGCCGACCCGGGGAGCACACACGGGAAGAGGGCCCCCGCCGTCCGGCGGGGGCCCTCTTCACATCCGTACGGCGGTTACGGCGGTTACGCCGGGACCGACGCCGTCCCCGGCTCCAGGAACCGCTTGCCGTTCACCCGCTCGGAGACACCCTCGCGGTCCAGGTACGGCGTGATGCCGCCCAGGTGGAAGGGCCAGCCGGCGCCCGTGATCAGGCAGAGGTCGATGTCCTGCGCCTCGGCGACGACACCCTCGTCGAGCATGAGCCCGATCTCCTGCGCCACCGCGTCCAGGACGCGCGCCCGCACCTGCTCCTCGGTGAGGACCGTGTCGCCCTGCTTCAGCAGCGCGGCGACCTCGGGGTCCAGCTCCGGCTTGCCGCTGTCGTAGACGTAGAAGCCGCGCTTGCCGGCCTCGACGACCGCCTTGAGGTTCGGGGAGACCGTGAAGCGGTCCGGGAACGCCCGGTGGAGCGTCTCCGAGACGTGCAGCCCGATCGCCGGGCCGACCAGCTCGAGGAGGACCAGCGGGGACATCGGCAGGCCGAGCGGCTCCACGCCCTTCTCCGCGACCTCGACCGGGGTGCCCTCGTCGATGACGTTCTGCACCTCGCCCATGAAGCGGGTCAGGATGCGGTTCACGACGAACGCCGGGGCGTCCTTCGTCAGCACCGCCGTCTTCTTCAGCTTCTTGGCGACGGCGAACGCCGTGGCCAGGGAGGCGTCGTCGGTCTGCTCGCCGCGGACGATCTCCAGGAGCGGCAGGACCGCGACCGGGTTGAAGAAGTGGAAGCCCACGACCCGCTCGGGGTGCTTGAGCTTCGACGCCATCTCCGACACGGAGAGGGAGGAGGTGTTGGTCGCGAAGATCGCGTGCGCCGGGGCGACGGCCTCGACCTCCGCGAACACCTGCTGCTTGACGCCGATCTCCTCGAACACGGCCTCGATGACGAAGTCCGCGTCCGCGAAGCCCTCGGCCTTGTCCAGGACGCCGCTGACCAGGGCCTTGAGACGGTTGGCCTTGTCCTGGTTGATCCGGCCCTTGCCGAGCAGCTTGTCGATCTCGGCGTGGACATAGCCCACACCCTTGTCGACACGCTCCTGGTCGATGTCCGTCAGGACGACGGGCACCTCGAGGCGGCGCAGGAAGAGCAGCGCGAGCTGGCTGGCCATCAGGCCCGCGCCCACCACGCCGACCTTGGTGACCGGGCGGGCCAGGTTCTTGTCCGGGGCGCCCGCGGGACGCTTGCCGCGCTTCTGCACCAGGTTGAACGCGTAGATGCCGGCGCGCAGTTCACCACCCATGATCAGGTCGGCGAGCGCGGTGTCCTCGGCGTCGTAGCCCTGCTGGAGGTCGCCGTTCTTGGCGGCCGCGATGATGTCGAGGGCGCGGTAGGCGGCCGGGGCCGCGCCGTGCACCTTGGAGTCGGCGACGAACCGGCCGCGCGCGACGGCCTGGTCCCAGGCCTCACCGCGGTCGACGACCGGACGCTCGACCGTGACGTCGCCCTTGAGGACGTTCGCCGTCCAGATCAGCGACTGCTCCAGGAAGTCGGCGCCCTCGAAGAGCGCGTCGGCGATCCCTAGCTCGAAGACCTGGGCTCCCTTGAGCTGCTTGTTCTGGTTGAGGCTGTTCTCGACGATCACCGAGACGGCCTTGTCGGCGCCGATCAGGTTCGGCAGCAGCGTGCAGCCGCCCCAGCCGGGGACCAGACCGAGGAAGACCTCGGGGAGCGAGAACGCCGGGATCGCCTTGGAGACGGTGCGGTAGGCGCAGTGCAGACCGACCTCGACACCGCCGCCCATCGCCGCGCCGTTGTAGTAGGCGAAGGTCGGGACCGCGAGGCCCGCGAGGCGCTTGAAGACCTCGTGGCCGCCCTTGCCGATGGCGAGCGCGTGGTCGTACTCCTTGAGGAGCTCGACGCCCTTGAGGTCCGCGCCGACGGCGAAGATGAACGGCTTGCCGGTCACGCCGGCCCCGACGATCTCGCCGGCCGCGGCCTCCTTCTCCACCTGGTCGATCGCGGCGTCGAGACGCGCGAGCGAGGCGGGGCCGAAGGTGGTCGGCTTGGTGTGGTCGAGGCCGTTGTCGAGGGTGATCAGGGCGAAGCGCCCGGCACCGAACGGCAGGTCCAGGTGGCGTACGTGCGCCTCGGTGACGACCTCGCCCGGGAACAGCTCGGCCGCACCCTTCAGCAGCTCGGTGGTGGTGCTCACTTGTCCCCCTCGAAGTGCGGGTTCTCCCAGATGACCGTCGCGCCCATGCCGAAGCCGACGCACATGGTGGTCAGGCCGTAGCGGACGTGCGGCTGCTCCTCGAACTGACGGGCCAGCTGCGTCATCAGACGCACGCCCGAGGAGGCCAGCGGGTGGCCGAAGGCGATGGCGCCGCCGTACTGGTTGACGCGCTCGTCGTCGTCGGCGATGCCGTAGTGGTCGAGGAAGGCCAGCACCTGCACGGCGAAGGCCTCGTTGATCTCGAACAGACCGATGTCGGAGATGGACAGACCCGCCTGGGCGAGCGCCTTCTCGGTGGCCGGGATCGGGCCGTAGCCCATGACCTCCGGCTCGACGCCCACGAAGGAGTACGCCACGAGGCGCATCTTGACGGGCAGGCCGTTCTCGCGGGCGAAGTCCTCGGAGGCGATCAGCGAGGCGGTCGCACCGTCGTTCAGACCGGCCGCGTTGCCCGCGGTGACCCGGCCGTGGACGCGGAACGGGGTCTTCAGGCCGGAGAGGTTCTCCAGGGTGGTGCCCGGGCGCATCGGCTCGTCGGCGGTGACCAGGCCCCAGCCCGTCTCACCGGCGTCCGCGTTGGTGCGGCGCACCGAGATCGGCACCAGGTCGGCCTGGATCTTGCCGTCGGCGTAGGCCTTGGCGGCCTTCTCCTGGGAGCGGACCGCGTACTCGTCCGCGCGCAGCTTGGTGATCTGCGGGTAGCGGTCGTGCAGGTTCTCCGCGGTCATGCCCATGAACAGGGCGGACTCGTCGACCAGCTTCTCGGAGACGAACCGCGGGTTCGGGTCGACGCCCTCGCCCATCGGGTGGCGGCCCATGTGCTCGACACCGCCGGCGATCGCGATGTCGTACGCGCCGAACGCGACCGAGCCCGCGACCGTGGTGACGGCGGTCAGCGCGCCGGCGCACATCCGGTCGATGGAGTAGCCGGGGACCGACTGGGGGAGACCGGCCAGGATGCCGGCGGTGCGGCCGATGGTCAGGCCCTGGTCGCCGATCTGCGTGGTCGCGGCGATGGCGACCTCGTCGATCTTCTGGGGGTCGAGACCGGGGTTGCGGCGCAGCAGCTCCCGGATCGCCTTCACGACGAGGTCGTCGGCGCGGGTCTCGTGGTAGATGCCCTTCGGGCCCGCCTTGCCGAACGGGGTACGGACGCCGTCGACGAAGACGACGTCCCTGACGGTACGAGGCACGATGGCTCTCCTCCAGAGGGTGCGGGATGGCACTGCTGCGTCACGCATGCGCTGAGCGCGCGCTCAGAACCCATGCTACTTATCGGTAACGTAGCTGCCCAGTCCCGCAGGCCCAAGCGGCGAAGGTCACACCTTCGGCGGAGCCGTCGACCCCCGCGGCGTCAGCACCGGAGTGGGCACGGGGTGCGACCCCGGCCCCCCTCCGGTGATCGCCCCGAACAGCGTCCGGGCCGCCTCCGCGCCGAATCCGTGCACGTCATGGCTCATCGCGGAGAGCGTCGGATGGGTCAGCCGGCACAGCTGGGAGTCGTCCCAGGCCAGCAGGGAGACGTCCTGCGGCACGCGCAGCCCCATCTCGGCCGCCACGGCCAGCCCGGCCACCGCCATGATGTCGTTGTCGTAGACGACAGCCGTCGGCCGGTCCGGCGGGGCGGCGGTCAGCATCGAACGGGTGGCCCGCGCCCCCGCCTCACCGGAGTAGTCCGTGGCCACCTGCCAGGCCCCGGCCAGCCCCAGCTCCCGCGCCGCCGCGTCGAAGGCGGCCGTCCGCATCACCGTGTGCCCGAGCGCTGCGGCACCCCCGACCCGGGCGATGCGGCGATGACCGAGCGCGGCGAGATAGCGCACCGCCTCCGTCACCGCCGTCGCGTCGTCCGTCCACACCGAGGTCAGGGACCCCGTCAGCGAGGGATGCCCGACCGCCACCACCGGCATCCCGAGCCGCTCGGCCGCCGCGACCCGCGGATCGTCGGCCCGGAAGTCCACCAGGATCGCCCCGCCGATCTGGCGCCCCCGCCACCACGACTCGAGGAGGGAGGCCTCCTCCTCCACGCTGCGGACCAGCCGCAGCAGCAGCGAGCAGGCGTGCTCGGTCAGCACGCTCTCCACCCCGGAGACGAACTCCATGTAGAACGGCTCCAGGCCCAGCATCCGGGCCGGCCGGCAGATCGCCAGCCCCACCACGTCCACCCGTGAGCTCGACAGCGACCGCGCGGTCAGGTTCGGCTCCCAGCCCAGCTCCCGCGCCGCCGTGAAGATCCGCTCCCGGGTCGCCTCCGACAGCCCCGGCTTGCGGTTGAAGGCGAGCGACACCGCCCCCTTGGACACCCCGGCGCGCGCGGCGACGTCCTTGATGGTGACGCGGGAGGTCGTCATCGGGAGGGCTCCAGGCAGTACAGGGCGGCACGGGCCGCGTCGGCACCGGGAGTCTCCCAGCCCGTCACTCCGATCGTCACCCGTTCCCCGGGAAGCAGGGTCACCAGCCCCCGGTCGGTCCGTACGTCCGGCCCCAGCCGGTCGGCCTGGAGCAGCAGGTCCCGTACGAGGGTGAGGGCCGTCACCGTGACGCTCCCCGGTGCCACGCTCACCTCGAACTCGGGCTCCGGATAGGGGATCTCACGGTCGGCGACCGGAAAGTACAGCGCCCGCAACCCCCCGGTGTCGGCCACCAGGAACTCCTTCGCCCCGGCCGGCTCCAGCTCCACCGGCACCCGCGCCACGCCCACCGCCCGCGCACCCGCGGCCAGTCGCACCTCCGCCGCCCCGAGGACCTCCCCGTCGACGGACATCCGGCGCAGCCGCAGCACCCCCGTCCACGGCTCGGCCGACTGGTTCACGGCCGCCGACACCAGCCCCTCGTCCCGCGGTTGCAGGGTCAGCAACCGGTCCGCGTACAGCCGCCGCAGCTCGTGGTAGAGCGGCTTCTCCCGCCCGTCGCCGTCGATCGCCGCCCACGAGGTCACCGGCCAGCAGTCGTTGAGCTGCCAGAGGACCGTGCCCGCGCACACCGGCCAGTGCGACCGCCAGTGCTCGATCCCCGTGGCCACCGCCCGCGCCTGGTTGACCTGCGTCAGATAGTGCCAGCGGTCGAAGTCCCCCTCCGGCGGCGCGAAATGCCGGGCGAGCCCGCGCGCCAGCTTGCCGTTGCCGTCGTCCGCCTTCTGCCGGTGCAGCATCCCGGGGGAGTCCGCGGCCGGCTCCTCACCGGGCAGCGCCCGCCGCAGCGTGGCGTACGCGGGCGGCGCCTGCCAGCCGAACTCGGCGACGAACCGGGGCACTTCGTCCCGGTACTCGGTGTAGTCCCGCCGGTTCCACACCTCCCAGGAGTGGTGCGTGCCGTGCGCCGGGTCGTTCGGATGCCGCGCCCAGGAACCCGACCAGGGGCTGCCCGCCGTGTACGGCCGGGTGGGATCCGACTCGGCCACGATCCGCGGCAGTACGCCCAGGTAGTACCCCTCCCCCCAGGAGTCCCCGGCGAGCCGCCCCTCCCAGCCCCAGTCCCGGAACCCCCACAGGTTCTCGTTGTTGCCGTTCCACAGCACCAGCGAGGGATGCGGCATCAGCCGTACGACGTTCTCCCGGGCCTCCGCCTCCACCTCCCCGCGCAGCGGCTGCTCCTCGGGATAGGCCGCGCACGCGAACGGGAAGTCCTGCCACACCAGGAGCCCCAGCTCGTCGCAGGCGTCGTAGAAGTCCTCGCTCTCGTAGATCCCGCCGCCCCACACCCGCACCAGGTCCACCCCGGCGCCGGCGGCCTGCTCCAGCCGCCGCCGGTAGCGCTGCCGCGTCACCCGGGAGGGGAAGACGTCGTCCGGGATCCAGTTCACGCCGCGCGCGAACAGCCGCTCGCCGTTGACGACCAGGGTGAACCCGGTGCCGTGCGCATCGGGCCGCCGGTCCAGCTCGACGGTCCGGAAGCCGATCCGCCGCCGCCAGGAATCCAGCTCCGCGTCCTCATGGCGCAACGTCAGTTCCACGTCGTACAGGGGCTGTTCGCCGTATCCGCGCGGCCACCACAGCCGTGCCCGGGGCACCTCAAGCCGTACGACCGCGCCGGTGCCCTCCACCCGGGCCTGCGCCCGCGCCCCGCCCACCCGGGCGGTGACCGTCAGTCCGGCCTCCACCCGGGTCCGCTCCACCTCCACCCGCAACTCGACCACCCCGACACCCTGTTCGACGGTGACCAGGGGGCGCACCCGGGCGATCCGCGCCGTCGACCAGCGCTCCAGCCGCACCGGCCGCCAGATCCCCGCCGTCACCAGGGTCGGCCCCCAGTCCCAGCCGAACGAGCAGGCCATCTTGCGCAGGTACTGGTAGGGCTCGGCATAGGCCGCCGGCCGCTCGCCCAGCCGTCCGCGCACCGCCTCGGCCTCGGCGTACGCGGACGCGAACCGGACCGTCAGCCGCCCGCTCGCCCCCGTCACGTCGAACCGGTACGAGCGGTGCATGTTCCGCACCGACCCCAGCAGCCGCCCGTCGAGCAGGATCTCGGCGGCCGTGTCCAGACCGTCGAAGACCAGATCGGTCTGCTCGTGCCCCGACGGCACGTCCGGCAGGTCGGTCTCGTACGTCCAGTCGCGCCGCCCCACCCAGGCGACCTCGTGCTCGCCCCGGCCGACGAACGGGTCCGGGATCACCCCGGCGGCCAGCAGATCGGTGTGCACACACCCCGGCACCGAGGCCGCCAGCGCCTCTCCTTCGTGCCGCAGGATCCATCCGTCGACGAGCGGTGAGGCCTCCAGCATGCGCACTCCCTAAACCGGTCGAGCCGAGTATTGGGTGCCAGATCTCCATCCTTGGCGGGAATGGGACTTTACCGGTTGAGGAAAGCGCTGTCAGAGTGCCGAATCAGCCAACCCGCACCTTTCGCCCCACCCGCACGTGCTCGTCCGTCCCCTCGAACGGAGCTGATGCACATGAACCGCCGTACAGTCCTGGCCGCCGCCGTGGGAGCCGCGCTGCTCGTCCTGCCCGCCTGCACCGCCACCGGCGGTACCTCGAAGGGGGCCGACGCCAAGGCCGCCGACGATCCGTCGAAGGTCACCGGCAGCATCACGGTCCTCACCCAGCGGACCGACCTCGTGCAGGACGGCACGATGAAGAAGTACGCGGCCGCGTTCAACAAGACGTACCCGAAGGTGAAGGTCGAGTTCCAGGCCCTCACCAACTACGAGGCCGAAGTCAAGATCCGGATGAACACGGAGAACTACGGGGACGTCCTGATGATCCCCGGGGTCATCAAGAAGAGCGACTACCCGAAGTTCTTCGCCTCCCTCGGCACCGTGCGCGAGCGCAGCGAGAAGTACCGGTTCACCGACTTCACCGCCGTCGACGGCAAGGTGTACGGCCAGAGCCCCATCGGGGTGATGCCCGGCTTCGTCTACAACAAGCGGGTCTGGAAGGAGGCCGGGGTCACCGACTGGCCGACCACCCCCGCCGCATTCCTCGCCGACCTGAAGGCGATCAAGGCGAAGACGGACGCCGTCCCCTACTACACCAACTTCGCCGCGGGCTGGACGCTCACCTCCTGGACCTTCGTCAACGGCTCGGTCCACTGCGATCCGCAGGCCACCACGAAGCTGGCCGAGGGCGACCCCTGGGCCGCGGGCGCCGATCTGCGCGTCGGCGACACGCTCCTGTACGACATCGTCCACGAGGGCCTCGCCGAGAAGGACCCCACCACCTCCAACTGGGAGGCGTCCAAGCCCCGGTTGGCCAAGGGCGAGATCGCCACGCAGTGGCTCGGCACCTGGGCGATCGTCCAGTTCCAGGACGCGGCCCGCAAGGCCGGCGTCGACCCGGACGACATCGGCTTCATGCCCTTCCCGGTCCAGGCGGGCGGAGCGTTCTGCGCGGTCGTCAGCCCCGACTACAACCAGGCCGTCAACGTCCACTCGAAGCACAAGGAGGCCGCCCGCGCCTGGATCGACTGGTTCACCGACAAGTCCGGCTACGACAAGGACAACCTCGCCATCTCGCCGCTGAAGGGCGCGGCCCTGCCCGAGGTGCTCAAGCCGTACGAGGACGCGGGCGTCAAGCTGATCGAACTCGACGACGGCAAGGGCGCCGAGGTCAAACTGATCGACACCGAGTCCGAGGTCGGCATCAACACCCCCGACTACCGCCAGGACCTCGTCGACCTCGCCCGCGGCGCCCGCAAGGGCACCCTGGACGACTTCCTCGCGGACCTCGGCAAGAAGTGGACGGACACGCAGAAGAACGTGGGGTCCTGATGGCGGACACCACCGAGAAGCCGGCGGTGGGACGTCCCGGGGCACGGCCGGTACGGGGGGACGCCCCCGTGGCGGCCCCGGCCCCCCGCCGGGCCCGCTTCCGGCGGCGGCTGACCCCCTGGCTCTTCCTCGCCGCACCGCTCGCCCTGCTGATCGCCTTCACCTACGCGCCGATCGTCAACATGGTCGCGTTCAGCTTCACCGACTGGGACGGCGTCAGCCCCGGGCTGCACTACACGGGCACCGAGAACTACACCGAACTCTTCACCCGCTCCGACCTGTTCGAGGTGTTCTTCGTCAGCGGCTACTACCTGGCCGCCTCGGCCGTGCAGATCGTGGCCGCGCTCTACTTCGCCACGGTCCTCAGCTTCGACGTCCGCTTCCGGAACTTCTTCAAGGGCGTGCTGTTCTTCCCGTACCTGATCAACGGGGTCGCGATCGGTTTCGTCTTCCTGTACTTCTTCCAGGACGGCGGCACCCTCGACTCGGTCCTCGCCCTGTTCGGACACCACACCGACCACGCCTGGCTCGGCACCCCGGTCTCCGCGAACACCTCCCTCGCGGGCGTATCCGTCTGGCGCTATCTGGGCCTGAACTTCGTGCTGTTCCTGGGCGCGATCCAGTCCATCCCGGGCGAGCTGTACGAGGCCTCCGCACTGGACGGCGCCAACCGTTGGCACCAGTTCCGGCACATCATCCTGCCCGGCATCAAGCCGGTGCTGACGCTGACCGTGATCCTCTCGGTCTCCGGCTCGCTGTCGGCCTTCGAGATCCCGTACATCATGACGGGCGGGGCGACCGGCACCGAGACCTTCGTGATCCAGACCGTGAAGCTGGCCTTCCAGTTCAACAAGACGGGCCTCGCCTCGGCCGCCGCCGTGGTCCTGCTGCTGATCATCCTGGCAGTGACCTGGCTCCAGCGCCGCCTGGTCCCCGACGACAGGGTGGACCTCGTATGACCCGCCGCGCCGCAGCCCGCACGCTGATGTACCTGTCCCTGGTCCTCGCCTCGCTGGTCGTGCTGCTGCCGCTGGGCGTGGTCCTGCTGACCTCGCTCAAGACCGACGCGGAACTCGCCGACGACAGCGGGGCCCTGACGCTCCCGGACGACCCGCTGAACTTCCACAACTACGTGACGGCGTTCCAGGACGGCCGGATGCTCTCGGCCTTCGGGCACACCGCGTTCATCCTGGTGTTCTCGATCGGCGGGACCGTCCTCATCGGTTCCATGACGGCGTACGCCATCGACCGCTTCACGTTCCGTTTCCGCAAGCTGGTGGTGGCCCTGTTCCTGCTGGCCGCCCTGGTCCCCGGGGTCACCACCCAGGTGGCGACCTTCCAGATCGTCAACAGCTTCGGCATGTTCGACACGCTCTGGGCGCCCATCGCCCTCTACATGGGCACGGACATCGTCTCGATCTACATCTTCCTGCAGTTCGTCCGCTCGATCCCGGTCTCGCTGGACGAGTCGGCCCGCCTGGACGGCGCGAACGCCTTCACCGTCTACCGGAAAATCATCTTCCCGCTGCTGAAGCCGGCGATCGCGACCGTCGTGATCGTGAAGGGGATCACCGTCTACAACGACTTCTACATCCCGTTCCTGTACATGCCCTCACAAGATCTTGGCGTGATCTCGACGTCCCTGTTCCGCTTCAAGGGCCCCTTCGGAGCCCACTGGGAGACGATCTCGGCAGGAGCGGTCCTGGTGATCCTGCCGACCCTGATCGTCTTCCTGGCCCTCCAGAAGTACATCTACAACGGCTTCATGAGAGGAGCGACCAGATGAGCAGCTCTTTCAAGCGGTCAGTGCCTTGACCAGTACGGGTGTCACCTGCTCGACCTGCCACGGCCGGGCGCCGAGCCCCGTGAGCACACCGGCGACCGACTCCCCGTCGAGCGGAACGGGCGGCTCCCAGCACACCCTGCGCACACTGTCCGGGGCGATCAGGTTCTCCTGGGGCATGTTCAACTGCTCGGCCAGAGCGGACACAGCCGCCCTGGCCGCCGAAAGCCGGGCCGCGGCCGCCGGATCCTTGTCGGCCCACGCCCGCGGCGGCGGAGGCCCCGCGACGGGCTGCCCCGGCTGCGGCAGCTGGGACTCGCCGAGCGCCTTAGCCCGGTCGACGGCGGCCTGCCACTGCTCCAGCTGGCGCCGGCCCATGCGATGCCCGTAGCCGTTCAGCGCGGCCAGCGCGTGCACGTTGGCCGGGAGGGCGAGCGCGGCCTCCACGATCGCCGCGTCCGAGAGCACCTTGCCCGGCGAGACGTCCCGCCGCTGGGCGATCCGGTCCCGGGTCTGCCACAGCTCCCGCACCACACCGAGCTGCCGCCGTCTGCGCACCTTGTGCATGCCGGAGGTACGGCGCCAGGGGTCCTTGCGGGGCTCGGGCGGGGGAGCGGAGGCGATCGCGTCGAACTCCTGGTGGGCCCAGTCCAGCTTGCCCTGCCGGTCCAACTCCTTCTCCAGCGCGTCGCGCAGGTCGACCAGCAGCTCGACGTCCAGGGCGGCGTAGCGCAGCCAGGGCTCGGGGAGCGGGCGGGTGGACCAGTCGACCGCGGAGTGGCCCTTCTCCAGGACGAAACCGAGCACGCTCTCGACCATCGCGCCGAGGCCGACGCGCGGGAATCCGGCGAGCCGCCCGGCCAGCTCGGTGTCGAACAGCCGGGTGGGTACGAGGCCTATCTCGCGCAGACAGGGCAGGTCCTGGGTGGCGGCGTGCAGCACCCACTCGACGTCGGAGAGGGCCTCGCCGAGCCCGGAGAGGTCGGGGCAGGCGACGGGGTCGATCAGGGCGCTGCCGGCGCCCTCGCGGCGCAGCTGCACCAGGTAGGCGCGCTGTCCGTAGCGGTAGCCGGAGGCACGCTCGGCGTCGACGGCGACGGGGCCGGTGCCGGCGGCGAAGGCAGCGACGGCCTCGGCGAGGGAGGCCTCGTCGGCGATCACCGGCGGGATGCCCTCGCGGGGCTCCAGCAGGGGGGTCGGCTGAGGTGTGGGCGCCCCGGAAACAGAAGCAGTAGATCCGCCGTCGTCCGGAGGGGCGCCTCCGGTGGTTCGCAGTGAGCTGGCTGCTGCGGTTTCTTGGGCGTCGGTCACCTGTCAAGGGTATCCGTGTGTGGACGCGACCCGCCGACGGAACGTTCCGCCGACGGGCGCCCCAGGGTCGTAAACCAGTCAGGGCCGGGAGGAGACGGCAAAGGGGCCCGGAAGTGTCCGGCAAGGGACGGGAAGGACCAGGGAAGGTCGGGTAAGGGGCCGTGCGGAGGGAGAGAGAGGATCCGGAATGTGGCCGCCGACCGAGGGAATGGACAGGGGAACGGGCGGGAGATGGACAGGGGAACGGGCGGGAGATGGACCGGGGAACGGGCGGAAGGAGGGCCCGGCGGGAGGGGGCCCGCGGAGACGGGCCGGCGGGAGGGGGCCCGCGGAGACGGGCCGGCGGGAGGGGGCCGGGAGGAGGGCCGATGGACGGGCTGGGGGGCCCGCGGGTCGGGGCCCGCAGGGATGGGGCCCCTGGAGATTGGCCAGCGGTGTGGGGCTTGTGGGGATGGGGCCCGGGGGGAGGGGCCGGAGGGATGGGCTGGAGGGAAGGGGGCCGCAGGTTGGGGCCCGCAGGGATGGGCCCGGACGGAGGGGCCGGAGGGAAGGGCTGGAGGGAAGGGCCCCGCGGGTCAGGGCCCGCAGGGATGGGGCCCTTGGAGATTGGCCAGAGGTGTGGGACTGATAGGGATCGGGCCCGGAGGGATGGGCCGGAGGGAAGGGGGCCGCAGGTTGGGGTCCGCAGGTTGGGGCCCGCAGGGATGGGGGCCCTGGAGATCGGCCAGAGGTGTGGGGCTTATAGGGATCGGGCCCGGAGGGAAGGGGCCGCAGGTCGGGGCCCGCAGGGATGGGGCCCGCGGGATGGGGCCCGCGGGATGGGGCCCGCGGGATGGAGCCTGCGGGATGGAGCCTGCGGGATGGGGCTCCTGGCGATCCGCCGGGGGGATGGGGCCCTTGGCGAGGGGCCTGAGGGATGGGGCCCGCGGAGATGGGCCGTAGGGGCGGGCCGTACGGATGGGCCGGAGGGGCGGGCCTGAGAGAAGGGTCTGAGGGGCGGGTCGGAGGGGGAGGGGGTCCGGAGGGACCGGAAGTCGCGGTCCCGCCGGGGCTCAGTGGATGATGCCGGTCCGCAGGGCCACCGCGACCATCCCGGCGCGGTCGCCCGTGCCGAGCTTGCGGGCGATCCGGGCGAGGTGGCTCTTGACGGTCAGCGCGGACAGTCCCATCGAGACGCCGATCGCCTTGTTCGACTGGCCTTCGGCGACCAGGCGGAGCACCTCGACCTCACGGCCGGAGAGCTCGCGGTAGCCGCCCGGGTGGCTCGGGGCACCCGGGGGGCGGCGGTGCAGCCGGGCGGCCGCGGATCCGATGGGGGCGGCACCGGGCCGGGTGGGGAGCCCGACGTTGGTGCGGGTGCCGGTGACGACATAGCCCTTCACACCGCCCGCGAGGGCGTTGCGTACGGCGCCGATGTCGTCGGCGGCGGACAGGGCGAGCCCGTTGGGCCAGCCCGCGGCGCGGGTCTCCGACAGCAGGGTGAGTCCGGAGCCGTCGGGAAGGTGGACGTCGGCGACGCAGATGTCCCGGGGGTTGCCGACGCGGGGACGAGCCTCCGCGATGGACGAGGCCTCGATGACGTCGCGCACACCGAGCGCCCACAGATGGCGGGTGACGGTTGAGCGCACGCGCGGGTCGGCCACGACCACCATGGCGGTGGGCTTGTTCGGGCGGTAGGCGACCAGGCTTGCGGGCTGCTCGAGAAGAACGGACACCAGGCCTCCTGGGTGGGGGACGGAGCCGGTTCGCGGGCTTGTGGGGAGAGGGCGGCCCGGACGAACCGTGCTTTCAAGGTCACAGTCGTCTTCGGCAGCGGGCCCGGGGTCCTTTAGAAAATGATCACGATCTAGTGAGTAACAATACGTGCAATTCGGACACGCGATCGATCATCCGAAGATCGAATCGGTTTGGGTGCTTGCGGTCCGGGATCGAAAGTGGCCGTATCGACAAAGAGATGGTCAATCAGGACGGCCAAATGGGTCGGGGGGCGGGCGGGGGGGCGCCCCCGCCGCCCCCACCGGGAACCCGACGCCCCCCCCGCGCCCCCCCACCCCCCAAAGCGCCCCCCCGCGCGGGCGCGGC
>NZ_JBEXXK010000038.1:76829-119454 GCF_040630405.1 Streptomyces sp. NPDC005811 | reverse complement strand
AGGCCGACCGGGAGAACCCGGGCACGGAACTCGCCCTGCGGACGGTGGTGTTCGGCGGTGAGGCACTGGAGCCCGCCCGCCTCGCCGACTGGTACGCCCGTCATGCGGACGACGCTCCCGTCCTGGTGAACATGTACGGCATCACCGAGACCACCGTCCACGTCACCCACGCCCCCCTGGACGCCGCTTCCGCCACCGGTGCCGCCGGCGTGATCGGCACCGGCATCCCGGATCTGCGGACCCAGGTGCTCGACCGGTGGCTGCGGCCCGTCCCGACCGGGGTGGTCGGTGAACTGTACGTCTCCGGACCGGGGCTGGCCCGGGGCTATCTGCGCCGGCCGTCCCTCACCGCCGCCCGGTTCGTCGCCGACCCGCACGGCCCCTCCGGCACCCGGATGTACCGCACGGGTGACCTGGTGCGGCAGCGGGCCGACGGCACGCTGGAGTACGCCGGACGCGCCGACGACCAGGTCAAGGTGCGCGGTTTCCGCATCGAACCCGGGGAGATCGAGGCCGTGCTGGCCGCGCATCCCGAGGTGCGCGACGTGGCGGTGGTGGCCCGCGGGGACCGTACCGACGGCACCCGGCTGGTCGCCTATGTCGTCGGCGGATATGCCGGGCTGCGGGAGTACGCCCTGGAGCGGCTCCCCGACCACATGGTCCCGGCCGCGTTCGTCGCCCTGGACGTCCTGCCGCTGACCGCCAACGGAAAACTGGACCGACAGGCCCTGCCCGAGCCCGAGTTCACGCCCACGGCGGCCGGGCGGGCACCGCGCACCCCGCGGGAGCAGGTGCTCGCCGAACTGTTCGCCGAGGTGCTGGGCGTCGAACGGGTCGGTGCCGACGACGACTTCTTCGCCCTGGGCGGCCATTCGCTGCTCGCCACCCGGCTCGTCGCCCGGGTCCGGGCCGCGCTCGGCGCGGAGCTCGGACTGCGGGCGCTCTTCGAGACGCCGACCGTGGCCGGGCTGGCCCAGGGGCTGACGGCCGCGGACGAGGCGCGGCCCGCGCTGGTGCCGGCCGCGCGGCCGGAGCGGATGCCGCTGTCGTCCGCGCAGCACCGGCTGTGGTTCCTGCACCGGCTCGACCCGGCCGGCGCCGCCTATCACATCCCGCTCGCGTGGCGGCTGGACGGCCCGCTGGACCGCGCCGCGCTGGCCCGGGCGCTCGCCGACGTGGTCGCCCGGCACGAGGCCCTGCGGACCGTCTTCCCGCAGGCCGCCGACGGAGTGCCGTACCAGCTCGTCCTGGACGCCGCGGAGACCCGCCCCGGACTGCCGTTCACCGCGACCGACGAGGCCGGGCTGCCCGCGCTGCTCGACCGGGTCGTCCGGCAGCCCTTCGACCTCGCGGGTGAACCGCCCCTGCGGGCCGCCCTGTTCGGCACCGCGGCCGACCGGCACGTCCTCGTGGTCGTCGTGCACCACATCGCGGGCGACGGCTGGTCGCTCGGCCCGCTGGCCCGCGACCTGGCCACCGCCTACGCGGCCCGCCGCGCGGGGGAGGAGCCCGGCTGGGCGCCGCTGCCGGTGCAGTACGCCGACTACACCCTCTGGCAGCGCGAGCTGCTCGGCGACGCCACCGACCCCGCCAGTCTCTTCGCCCGCCAGGCCGCCCACTGGACGGCCGCGCTGAAGGGGCTGCCCGAGCAGATCCAGCTCCCCACCGACCGGCCCCGCCCTGCGCACCCCACCTTCGAGGGCCGCCGGCTGCCCGTCACCTTCGACGCCGCCCTGCACGCCGGACTCCTCGGCCTGGCCCGGCAGCACGGCGCCAGCCTGTTCATGGTGCTCCAGGCCGGACTCGCCGCCCTCCTGAAGAAGCTCGGCGCCGGGGACGACCTCCCCGTCGGCAGCCTCATCGCGGGCCGCACCGACCAGGCGCTGGACGATCTCGTCGGGTTCTTCGTCAACACCCTCGTGCTGCGCACCGACACCTCCGGCGACCCCGACTTCGGTCAACTCCTGCGCCGGGCGCGGGAATCGGCGCTGGGTGCGTACGCCCACCAGGAGCTGCCCTTCGACCATCTGGTGGAGGCACTCAACCCGGCCCGGTCGCTGTCCCGGCAGCCGCTGTTCCAGGTGCTGCTGGCCCTCCAGAACGTGCCGCGCGGCACCTTCGCACTGCCCGGCCTGCACACCGAGATCCTCCCCGTGCACCACGCCACGGCCATGTTCGACCTCTCCTTCCACCTCCTGGAGAGCGCCGACGGGGCCGACGGCGAGGCAGGCGGCGCGGCGACCGGCCTCCACGGCTATGTCGAGTACGCCACCGACCTCTTCGACGACACCACCGTCGAACGCCTCCTCGCCCGCTTCACGCGCCTGCTCGGCCAGGCCGTCGCGGCCCCGGAGAAGCCGCTGAGCCGCTACGACGTCCTCCTCGACGACGAACGCGAGGCGCTGCTCCCCGCCCCCACGGCCCCCACGGCTCCCCTCGCACACATCCCACTGCCCGAGCTCTTCCGGGCCCAGGTCCTGGCCACCCCCGACGCCCCCGCCGTCGTCTTCGAGGACACCGTCCTCACCTACGCCGGGCTCGACGCCCGCGCCAACCAGGTCGCGCACGCCCTCCTCGCCCGGGGCGTCGGCCCCGAGAACGTCGTCGCGCTCACCCTCCCGCGCGGCACCGACCTCGTCGTCGCCGTCCTCGCTGTCCTCAAGACCGGCGCCGCCTACCTTCCCGTCGACCCCGACTACCCGCCCGCCCGCCGCGCCTTCATGCTCGACGACTCCCGGCCCGCCGTGGTGCTGGCGGACCTGGACCTCGCCGACGGCCGGCCGGACACCGACCCCGGCATCACCGTCGACGGGCGCCACCCGGCCTACGTCATCTACACCTCGGGCTCCACCGGCCGCCCCAAGGCCGTCGTCATGCCCTCGGCCGCCCTCGGCAACCTGCTCCACTGGCACCACCGTGCCGTCGGCGGCGGCCCCGGCACCCGCACCGCCCAGTTCACGGCGGCCGGCTTCGACGTGTCCGTGCAGGAGACCCTGTCCGCGCTGCTGTACGGCAAGACCCTCGTGATCCCCACCGACGAGCAGCGGCGCAGCGCCGAACTGTTCACGGCCTGGCTGGAACGGCACCGGATCGAGGAACTGTTCGCGCCGGCCCTGGTGCTGGAGGCCGTCGCCGAGGCCGCCGAGGAGCACGGCCGTGACCTGCCCCGGCTGCGGACCGTCGCCCAGGCCGGCGAGGCGATGCGGCTCGGCACCGCCCTGCGCCGCTTCACCGCCCGTCACCCGGGCCGTCGCCTGCACAACCACTACGGCCCCGCCGAGACCCACGTCGCCACCGCCTACGCCCTCCCCGCCGACCTCGACGCCTGCCCGCTGCCGGTGCCCGTCGGCCGGCCCGTCGACCACACCCGTGCCCTCGTCCTCGACGCCGCGCTGCGCCCCGTACCGCCCGGCGTGCCCGGAGAGCTGTACCTGGCCGGGGCGTGCGTGGCGCGCGGCTATCTGCACCGGCCCGCCCTGACCGCCGAACGCTTCGTCGCCGACCCGTACGGGCCACCCGGCACCCGGATGTACCGCACCGGCGACCTCGCCCGCCGGCGTGCCGACGGCGAGCTGGAGTTCCTCGGCCGCGCCGACCACCAGGTGAAGGTGCGCGGCTTCCGCGTCGAACCCGGCGAGATCGAGACCGCCCTCGCCGCTCACCCGGCCGTCGCGCGGGCCGCCGTCGTCGCCCGCGAGGACCGGCTCGTCGCCTACGTCGTCCCGGCCGCCGGGGCGACCGCCGCACCCGCCGCCCTCCTGGACCACCTGCGCGACCGCCTCCCCGACCACATGGTCCCCGGCGCGCTGCTCACCCTCGACACCCTGCCCCTCACCCCCAACGGCAAGCTCGACCGCGCCGCCCTGCCCGTCCCCGCCCCGGACACCCGCACGGGCCGGGCCCCCCGCACCCCGCGCGAACAGATCCTGTGCGACCTGTTCGCCGAGGTCCTCGGTGTGGCCCGGGCGGGTGCCGACGACGACTTCTTCGCGCTGGGCGGCCACTCGCTCCTGGCCACGCGTCTGATCTCCCGGATCCGTGCCGCCCTCGGCGCCGAACTGCCGCTGCGCAGCCTCTTCGAGGCCCCCACCCCGGCGGGGCTCGCCGGTCGCCTCGACGACGCGGCCGGCGCCCGCCCGGCCGTCGTCCCGGCGGCCCGGCCCGAGCCGCTGCCGCTGTCGTTCGCGCAGCGCCGCCTGTGGTTCCTGCACCGGCTGGAGGGCACCGACGCCACCTACCACATGCCGCTCGCGCTGCGGCTGCGCGGCCCGCTCGACCGGGCGGCGCTGGCCGCCGCCCTCGGCGACGTCGTGGGCCGCCACGAGACGCTGCGCACGGTCTTCCCGCACACCGACGGCGTGCCCCGCCAGCGGGTCCTGCCCGTCGCCGAGGCGCTCCCCTTCCCCCTCACGGTCACCGGCGCGGACGAGACGGACCTGCCCGCACTGCTCACCGGGGCCGCCCGCCACCCCTTCGACCTGGCGACCGAACTCCCCCTGAGCGCCCACCTGTTCCTGCTCGGCGAAGAGGAGCACGTGCTGCTCCTCGCCCTGCACCACATCGCCGCCGACGGCTGGTCCCTGCGCCCCCTGGCCACGGACCTCGCCACCGCCTACGCGGCCCGCCGCGCGGGACGGGAACCCGGCTGGGCGCCCCTGCCGGCCCAGTACGCCGACTACACCCTCTGGCAGTGCGAACTGCTCGGCGACGAGACCGACCCGGACAGCATCTACGCCCGCCAACTCGCCTACTGGACAGGGGCCTTGGCCGGACTGCCCGATCGTCTCCGGCTCCCCGCCGACCGCCCGCGCCCCCTGCACCCCACCCACCGGGGCGGCCTGCTCACCACCACCGTCGGCCCCGGCCTGCACGAGGCGCTCACCACCCTGGCCCGCCGCAACGGCGCCAGCCTGTTCATGGTGCTCCAGGCCGGTCTCGCCGCCCTGTGCACCCGCCTCGGCGCCGGCACCGACATCCCCGTGGGCAGCCCCTTCGCGGGCCGCACCGACCAGGCGCTGGACGATCTCGTCGGGTTCTTCGTCAACACGCTCGTCCTGCGCACGGACACCTCCGGGGACCCGACCTTCACCGAACTCCTGGGCCGGGTACGGGAGTCGGCGCTCGCCGCGTACGCACATCAGGACGTGCCGTTCGAGCACCTCGTGGAGGCCCTCAACCCGGCCCGCTCCCTCGCCCACCACCCCCTCTTCCAGATCCTCCTGGCCGTCCAGAACGTCCCCGGCTCCGCGTTCGGCCTCGACGGCCTGGACACCTCACCGCAGCCCGTGCGCACCGGCACCGCGCGGCTCGACCTGGCCTTCGCCCTCACCGAACGCCGGAGCCCCGACGGAACGCCCGGCGGCCTGGACGCGCTCGTCGAGTACAGCGCCGACCTGTTCGACGAGCCCACCGTCCGCACCCTCTTCGACCGCTGGGTACGGCTCCTGACCGCCGCCGTCATCACACCCGACCGCCCGATCGGCTCCCTCGACATCCTCCACCCCGCCGAGCGGGCCGACCTCCTGGAGGACCTCCGGCCTCCGCTCCCCGAGGCCTCGTTCGCCGAGCTCTTCCACCGCCGGACCACCCTCCACCCCGACGCGCCTGCCCTGTTGGCCGACGGTGTCGAGCTGTCGTACGCCCAACTGGACCGCCGGGCCAATCAGTTCGCGCATGCGCTGCTGGAGCGGGGTGTCGGTGCCGAGGACGTGGTGGCGCTGGTGCTGCCGCGTTCCGTGGATCTGGTGGTGGGGGTTCTGGGGACGATGAAGGCGGGGGCCGCCTATCTGCCGGTCGACCCGGACTATCCGGCGGCGCGCAGGGCGTTCATGCTGGCGGACGCCCGGCCCGCGGTCGTGGTGGAGGCGCCGGGCTTGGGCGACGGGCGGCCGGAGACCGCTCCCGAGGTCGCTCTGGACGTCCGGCATCCGGCGTACGTGATCTACACCTCGGGCTCCACCGGCCGCCCCAAGGGGGTCGTCGTCACCCACGGCGGTCTGGCCGGCCTGGTGGCCGCCCAGACCGGGCATCTCGCCCTCGACGCCACCAGCCGTGTCCTCCAGCTCAGCTCGCCCAGCTTCGACGCCTCCTTCTGGGACCTGTGCGCCGCCCTCCTCACCGGCGCCTGCCTGGTCCTGGCCCCGGCGGACGATCCGGTGGCGGGGCTGACGGCGGACATCACGCATGTGACGTTGCCGCCTTCGGTGGTGGCGGCGGTGGAGTCGTTGTCGGTGTCGACGCTGGTGGTGGCGGGGGAGGCGTGTCCGCCGGAGCTGGTGGAGCGGTGGGCTCCGGGGCGGCGGATGATCAATGCGTACGGTCCGACGGAGACGACGGTGTGCGCGACGATGAGCCGCCCGCTGGTGCCGTCGGGTTCGGTGCCGCCGATCGGGCGGGCGATCACCGGGGCGCGGGTGTATGTGCTGGACGAGCGGTTGCAGCCCGTTCCGGCGGGTGTGCCGGGTGAGTTGTACGTGGCCGGTGCGGGGCTGGCGCGTGGGTATCTGCGTCGACCCGGGCTGACCGCCTGCCGGTTCGTCGCCGACCCGTTCGGCGCTCCCGGCACCCGCATGTACCGGACCGGGGACGTCGTACGCCGACGCCGCGACGGTGAGCTGGAGTTCCTGGGCCGCGCCGACGACCAGGTCAAGCTGCGCGGCTTCCGGATCGAGCCCGCCGAGATCGAGCACGCGCTCGCCGCGCATCCGGCCGTGGCGCACGCCGTCGTGGCCGTACGAGAAGACCGGCTCGTCGGATACGTCGTCGCCGCACCCGACGCCGACCCCCAGCCCGCCGCCCTCCGGTCCTTCCTGCGGGACCGGCTGCCGGACCCTCTGGTGCCGAGCGCGTTCGTCCGCCTCGCCGCCCTGCCGCTGACCCCCAACGGCAAGCTCGACCGCGCGGCCCTGCCCACCCCCGCGTTCGACGTGACGGAGAGGGCGCCGCGCAGTCCGCGGGAGCAGGTGCTGTGCGACCTGTTCGCCGAGGTGCTCGGCGTGGAGCGCGTGGGCGTCGAGGACGGCTTCTTCGACCTGGGCGGCCACTCCCTGCTCGCCACCCGGCTGGTGTCACGGATCCGGGCGGTGCTGGGCGCGGAACTCGCCCTGCGGACCCTGTTCGAGACGCCCACCCCGGCCGGGCTCGCCGCCGCCCTGGACGGTGCCGGGCGGGCCCGGCCCGCGCTCACGGCCGGTGAGCGGCCGGAGCGGGAGCCGCTGTCGTTCGCGCAGCGCCGGCTGTGGTTCCTCCAGCAGATGGAGGGGCCCGGCGCCGGCTACAACATCCCGCTCGCGCTGCGGCTGTCCGGCCGGCTCGACGAACGGGCGCTCACCGAGGCCCTCGCGGACGTCACCGCCCGGCACGAGACCCTGCGCACGGTGTTCCCCGAGTCCCACGGCACCCCGTACCAGAAGGTGCTCGACCCCGGCACCGCCCGCCCGCGGCTCCGCCTGACGCACACCGACGCGACCCGGCTGCCCGGGGCCCTCGCCGAAGCCGCCCGGCTGCCCTTCGATCTGGCCGCCGAAGTCCCCCTGCGCGCCCATCTGTTCGCGCTGCCGGGCGGCGAGGACCACGTCCTGCTGCTCGTCCTGCACCACATCGCCGGGGACGGCTGGTCCACCGGGCCGCTCTCCCGGGACCTCGCCGACGCCTACGCCGCCCGGAGCGCGGGCGGCAAGCCCGAGTGGGCGCCGCTGCCCGCGCAGTACGCCGACTACACCCGGTGGCAGCGCGAGCTGCTCGGCGACCCGTCCGACCCCGGCAGTGTCTTCGCCACCCAACTCGCCTACTGGAAGGACCGGTTGGCGGATCTTCCGGAGCAGCTGCGGCTGCCGGCCGACCGGCCCCGGCCCGCCGTCGCCTCCTACCGGGGCGAGCATCTGCTCGTCGAGCTGGACGCGGGCCTGCACACCGGGCTGGCCCGGCTCGCGCGTCGGCGCGGAGCGAGTCTGTTCATGGTGCTCCAGGCCGCTCTCGCCGCCCTGTGCACCCGCCTCGGCGCCGGCACCGACATCGCGGTCGGCAGCCCCATCGCCGGCCGCACCGACCAGGCCCTGGACGATCTCGTCGGCTTCTTCGTCAACACGCTCGTGCTGCGCACCGACACCTCCGGCGACCCCGGCTTCACCGAACTCCTCGACCGCGTAAGGGAGTCCGCGCTCGGCGCCTACGCCCACCAGGACCTGCCCTTCGAGCACCTCGTCGAGGAGCTGAACCCGGTGCGCTCCCTCGCCCATCACCCCCTCTTCCAGGTGATGTTCGCCCTCCAGAACGCTCCGATGGGCGCGTTCGACCTGCCCGGCCTGCGGGTCGCGCCGATGGCCGTGCCCACCGGCACCGCCAAGTTCGACCTGGGCTTCAACCTCTACGAACGGCACCACGCCGACGGCACCCCCGCGGGCATCGCCGGGGCCGTCGAGTACGCCACCGACCTGTACGACCGCGCCGGGGTCGCCGACCTGGTCGACCGCTGGACCCGGCTGCTCCACGCCGTCGTCGCCGACCCGGACCTGCCCCTCGCCCGCATCGACGTGCTGTCCGCCGACGAACGCGACCGCCTGCTCACCGGCACCGACGGCACCGCCGTACCCGTCGACCCGGTCCCCCTGCCGACCGCGTTCGCGCGGCAGGTCCGCGCCACGCCCGACGCGCCTGCCCTGGTGGCCGACGGTGTCGAGCTGTCGTACGCCCAACTGGACCGCCGGGCCAATCAGTTCGCGCATGCGCTGCTGGAGCGGGGTGTCGGTGCCGAGGACGTGGTGGCGCTGGTGCTGCCGCGTTCCGTGGATCTGGTGGTGGGGATTCTGGGGACGATGAAGGCGGGGGCCGCCTATCTGCCGGTCGACCCGGACTATCCGGCGGCGCGCCGGGCGTTCATGCTGGCGGACGCCCGGCCCGCGCTTGTGGTGGAGGCGGCGGGCTTGGGCGACGGGCGGCCGGAGACCCCTCCCGAGGTCGCTCTGGACGTGCGGCATCCGGCGTACGTGATCTACACCTCGGGCTCCACCGGCCGCCCCAAGGGGGTCGTCGTCACCCACGCGGGCATCGCGCACCTGGTGGCCGCACAGGTCGAGCGGTTCGCCGTCGACGCGCGGAGCAGGGTGCTCCAGTTCGCCTCGCCCAGCTTCGACGCGTCCGTGTCCGAGCTGTACACGGCCCTGCTGACCGGCGCGACCCTCGTCCTTCCGCCCGCCCATGATCCGGTGGCGGGGCTGACGGCGGACATCACGCATGTGACGTTGCCGCCTTCGGTGGTGGCGGCGGTGGAGTCGTTGTCGGTGTCGACGCTGGTGGTGGCGGGGGAGGCGTGTCCGCCGGAGCTGGTGGAGCGGTGGGCGCCGGGGCGGCGGATGATCAATGCGTACGGTCCGACGGAGACGACGGTGTGCGCGACGATGAGTCTGCCGCTGGTGCCGTCGGGTTCGGTGCCGCCGATCGGGCGGGCGATCACCGGGGCGCGGGTGTATGTGCTGGACGAGCGGTTGCAGCCCGTTCCGGCGGGTGTGCCGGGTGAGTTGTACGTGGCCGGTGCGGGGCTGGCGCGTGGCTATCTGCGCCGACCCGGGCTGACCGCCTGCCGGTTCGTCGCCGACCCGTTCGGTACTCCCGGCACCCGCATGTACCGGACCGGGGACGTCGTACGCCGACGCCGCGACGGTGAGCTGGAGTTCCTGGGCCGCGCCGACGACCAGGTCAAGCTGCGCGGCTTCCGTATCGAGCCGGGCGAGATCGAGAGTGTGCTCGCCGCCCATCCCTCCGTCCGGCGGGCCGTCGTGGCCGTACGCGACGAACAGCTCGTCGCCTACGTCGTGCCCGACCGCCCCGGAACCGAGCGCGACCACGGCCGGGAGCAGGACCACATCTCCGGCTGGCGCGAGATCTACGACGCCCTGCCCGTCGCCTCCGCACCGGCCGCCCTCGGGGACAACTTCACCGGCTGGAACAGCAGTTACGACGGCCGGCCCATCCCGGAGGAGGAGATGCGGGAGTGGCGGGACACCACCGTCGACCGCATCCGGGCGCTGAAACCCCGCCGGATCCTGGAGGTCGGTGTCGGCACCGGTCTGCTGCTGGCGCGTCTCGCTCCGGACTGCGAGACGTACTGGGCCACCGACTTCTCCGCCACCGCCGTGGACACGCTCGCCGCACGCCTGGCGGACCGGCCCGAGCTGGCGGAGCGGGTCGTGCTGCGCACCCAGCCCGCGCACGACCTCGCCGGGCTGCCCGGCGGCTTCGACACCGTCGTGGTCAACTCGGTCGTCCAGTACTTCCCGAGCGCCGACTACCTGCTCGACGTGATCCGGGGGCTGACCTCCCTCCTCGCGCCCGGCGGTGCCCTGTTCGTCGGCGATGTGCGCAACCCGCGGCTGCGGCGGGCGCTCGCCACGGCCGTGCACGCGCCCCGCACCGACGGGCCCGCCGCGCTTCGCGGGGCCGTCGCCCAGGCCCTGCGGGACGAGGAGGAGCTCCTCGTCGACCCCGACTTCTTCGCGGCGCTGCCCGGCCGGGTCGACGGGATCCGCGCGGTCGCCGTGGAGGTGAAGCGCGGCCGGTTCCACAACGAACTCACCCGCCACCGCTACGACGTCACCCTGCACACCCGGCCCGCCGGGACCTGGAGCGGCTTCACCGAGGCCGCCTGGGGCCGGGCCCTGGGCACCCCCGGCGAGGTGCGCGACCTGCTGGCCGCCACCGACCCGGCCGTCCTGCGGATCACGGGCGTGCCCAACGCCCGGGTGACCGGGGAGGTCGCCGCGGACCGGGCGCTGCACGAGGGCGGCACCACCCCCGTGCCCGGCGTCGACCCCGAGGACTGGTACGCGCTCGGCGCCGCCACCGGCCGTCGCACCCAGGTCACCTGGTCGCCGGACGGCCCCGACACCGTGGACGTCGTCCTCGTCGACCCGGCCCGCGTCGCCGACCCGGACGCGCCGGTCGACACCGGTCGGGCCGGGCGCACGGCGGGCCGCGAGAGCCGCGGACTCCCCACCCGTGCACCCCATATCGGTGAGCCGCGGGCCGGTGAGTCCTCCGTCCGGGAGTCCCGCGTCGGTGAGCCGCGGGCCGGTGAGTCCTCCGTCCGGGAGCCCCGCGTCGGTGAGCCGAGCGCCGGTGACCCCCTCACCCGTGACCCCCTCACCCGTGACCCCCTCGCCCGCGCGCCTCTCACCGGTGAGCCCCTCACCAACACCCCCGCCACCCGCCGCACCCCCGCCTCCCTGGTCCGCGGCCTGCGCGACCACGTCCGTTCCCGTCTTCCCGAGCACCTCGTGCCGGCCGCGTACGTCGTGCTCGACGCGCTGCCCCTCACCCCGGGCGGCAAGCTCGACCGGGCCGCCCTGCCGACGCCCGCCGCGCCGGGGAGCCGGGGGAGCCGGGCGCCGCGCACCCCGCAGGAGGAACTGCTGGCCGGCCTGTTCGCCGAGGTGCTCGGGGTGGGCCGGGTCGGGGCGGACGACGGCTTCTTCGACCTGGGCGGACACTCCCTGCTCGCCACCCGCCTGATCTCCCGGGTCCGTGCCGTCCTCGGTGCCGAGCTCGACGTCCGCGCCCTGTTCGAGGCCCCCACCCCGGCGCTGCTGGCCGCCCGCCTCGACCGGGCGGGCGAGGCCCGGCCCCCGCTGACGGCCCGGGTGCCCCGCCCCGAGCGGATCCCGCTGTCGTACGCCCAGCACCGGCTGTGGTTCCTGCACCGCCTGGAGGGGCCGGGCGCCGCGACCTACGTCATGCCGCTCGCGCTCCGGCTGACCGGGCCGCTCGACCGGGCCGCGCTGCGGCGGGCGCTCGGTGACGTCACCGACCGGCACGAGAGCCTGCGGACCGTGTTCCCGGAGGCCGACGGCACCCCCTGCCAGCGGGTCCTGGACGCCCGGCCGGACCTGCCCGTCACCGCGACCGACGAGCGGGGACTCGCCGGGCTCCTCGCGCGGTCGGCGCGGCGCGGCTTCGACCTCTCCGTCGAACCCCCGCTGCGCGCGGAGCTGTTCGCGCTCGCCGCCGACGACCACGTCCTGCTGCTCGCCCTGCACCACATCGCGGGCGACGGCTGGTCCATGGGCCCGCTGGCGGCCGGCCTCGCGACCGCCTACGCGGCCCGCCGCGCGGGGGAGGACCCCGAGTGGGCGCCGCTGCCGGTGCAGTACGCCGACTACGCGCTCTGGCAGCGCGAGCTGCTCGGCGACGCCACCGACGCGGACAGCCGGCTCGCCGCCCAACTCGACCACTGGAAGCGGGCCCTGGCGGGGCTGCCGGAGCGGATCGAGCTGCCCGCCGACCGGCCCCGGCCGGCCGTCGCCTCCCAGCGCGGCGCCACC
The DNA here is from genome assembly GCF_040630405.1 of Streptomyces sp. NPDC005811. Classification (NCBI taxonomy): domain Bacteria; kingdom Bacillati; phylum Actinomycetota; class Actinomycetes; order Kitasatosporales; family Streptomycetaceae; genus Streptomyces; species Streptomyces sp. NPDC005811. Next base: position 107,140 of record NZ_JBEXXK010000038.1, on the reverse strand, counting down.
CTGCCGCTGCGTCTCGACGCCCGGCTGCACGGCGCGCTGCGGGACCTCGCCGCCGAGCGGGGGGCGAGTCTGTTCATGGTGCTCCAGGCCGGTCTCGCCGCCCTGTGCACCCGCCTCGGCGCCGGCACCGACATCCCCGTGGGCAGTCCGGTGGCGGGCCGTACCGACCAGGCGCTGGACGAGCTGGTCGGGTTCTTCGTGAACACGCTGGTGCTGCGCACGGACACCTCCGGGGACCCGACGTTCACCGAACTCCTGGGCCGGGTGAGGGAGTCGGCGCTCGCCGCGTACGCCCATCAGGACGTGCCGTTCGAGCACCTCGTGGAGGTCCTCAACCCGGCCCGCTCCCTCGCCCACCACCCCCTCTTTCAGGTGATGCTGGCCCTCCAGAACGCCCCCGGCGGCAGCTTCGCCCTGCCCGGGCTGACCGTCGAGCCCGTGGCCGTCCCGACCGGCACCGCGCGCTGCGACCTCACCCTCAGCCTCGCCGAGCGGTACGCCGACGACGGCACCCCCGAAGGGCTCACCGGCGCCGTCGAGTACGCCACCGACCTGTTCGACGCGGACACCGCGGCCGCCCTCGTGGCCCGCTGGATCCGGCTGCTGGAGGCCGCGGTGGCCCGGCCCGGGGCGCCCATCGGCTCGATCGACCTGGTCCCCGGGGAGGAGCGCCGCACCCTCCTGTCCCGGCGGGGCGCCCCGCTGCCGGCCGCCCGCCCGCTGCCCGAGCTGTTCGCCGCGCAGGTACGGGCCACTCCGGACGCCGTCGCGCTGGTCGCCGACGGCGCCACCCTGACGTACGCCGAACTCGACGCCCGGACCGCCCGGTTGGCCCGGGCCCTCGCCGGGCAGGGCGTCGGACCGGAGACCCCGGTCGCCGTCCTCCTGGACCGCTCGGCCGACCTCGTCGTGGCGATCCTGGGTGTCGTCCGGGCCGGCGGGGCCTACGTCCCGCTCGACCCCGGTTTCCCGCCCGCCCGCGTCGACCTCGTCGTCCGCGAGACCGGCGCCGCCCTGGTCCTCACCGAGGACGTCCTCACCGCACTCCTCGCGGTCGACGGACCACCGGAGGCCCCCCAAGTTCCCTGTCATCCACAGCAGTTGGCGTACATCACGTACACCTCCGGCTCGACCGGGCGGCCCAAGGGCGTCGCCGTCACCCACGCCGACGTCGCCGGGCTGGCCCAGGCGCCCTGCTGGGGCGCGCACGAGCGGGTGCTGCTGCACTCGCCGGCCGCCTTCGACGCCTCCACGTACGAACTGTGGGTGCCGCTCCTCAACGGCGGCCGGATCGTCGTCGCCCCCCAAGGACGCCTGGGTGTCGAAGAGTTGTGCCGGACGCTCGCCGAGCACCGGGTCACCGGGCTGTGGCTGACCGCCGGGCTGTTCCGGGTGGTGGCCGAGGAGCGGCCCGGTGGGCTTGCCGGGCTGCGCGAGGTGTGGACCGGCGGGGACGTCGTCTCCGCCACCGCGGTCGGCCGGGTGCTGGACGCCTGCCCCCGCCTGCGGGTCGTCGACGGCTACGGACCCACCGAGACCACCACCTTCGCCACCCACCACCCCATGGACACCCCGCCCGACCCCGCCCGCCCCGTCCCCCTCGGCCGGCCCATGGCCGGGATGCGGCTGTACGTCCTCGACGCACGGCTGCGGCCCGCGCCCACCGGCGTCGTGGGCGAGCTGTACCTCGCCGGCACCGGGGTGGCCCGCGGCTACACGGGCCGCCCGGCCGCCACCGCCGAACGGTTCACCGCCGACCCGTACGGGCCGCCCGGCGCCCGGATGTACCGCTCAGGCGACCTCGCCCGGCTGCTCCCCGACGGCACGGTGGAGTTCGCCGGACGGGCCGACGACCAGGTCAAGGTGCGGGGCTTCCGGGTCGAGCCCGGGGAGGTCGAGTCCGCACTCGTGCGCTGCCCCGGCGTCGCCCAGGCCGCCGTCGTCGCCCGCGACGACCGGCTCGTCGCCTACGTCGTCCGGGATGCGGCGGACACCGCCGCCTTCGACGCCCGCGACAGCGCCGACCGCCTCCGCCGCGACCTGCCCGCCCACCTCGTCCCCGCCGCCTTCGTCCCCCTGGACGCGCTGCCGCTGACCGCCAACGGCAAGCTCGACCGGGCCGCCCTGCCCGCCCCCGGGTACGGCACCGACGACGGCGACGGCACCGGGCGCGGCCCGCGCACCCCGCACGAACAGGTGCTGTGCGACCTGTTCGCCGAGGTCCTCGGCGTGGAGCGGGTCGGCGTGGACGACGGGTTCTTCGACCTCGGCGGTCACTCCCTGCTCGCCGCCCGCCTGGTCTCCCGGATCCGCGACACCCTCGGCACCGGACTCGGACTGCGCACCCTGTTCCAGACCCCGACCGTCGCCGGACTCGCCCGGCGCCTCGCCCTGCGCGACACCGACGACTCCCTCGACGTCCTGCTGCCGCTCAGGCCCGAGGGCACGGCCACCCCGCTGTTCTGCGTCCACCCGGGCGGCGGCATCAGCTGGTGCTACAGCGGCCTCCTCCACCACCTCGCCCCCGACCACCCCGTCTACGCCCTCCAGGCCCGCAGCCTCGGCCGCGACGAACCCCGCCCCACCTCCTACGAGGAGATGGCCGCCGACTACGCCCAACAGATCCGCAAGGTCCAGCCCGAGGGCCCCTACCTGCTCCTCGGCTGGTCGGCGGGCGGACTCGTCGCGCACGCCGTCGCCACCGAGCTCCAGCGCCAGGGCGAGCGCACCGCCCTCCTCGCGATCCTCGACGCCTACCCGGTCGCCGACCTCACCTTCGACGAACCGCCCGTGCCGAGCGAACGCGACGTCCTGGTCGGCATGCTCGACTGCGACCCCGCCGACATCGGCGAGGAACCCCTCACCCACGACCAGGTCGGGGAGATCCTCGCGCGGCGCGGCAGCGCCCTGGCCGGTCTCACCCCACGGCACATCGAGGCCGTCGTCGCCATCATGATCAACAACGCGAGTCTGGCGCTCACCTTCCGGCCGGGCCTCTTCGACGGCGACATGCTCCTGTTCAACTCCACCATCGACCGCGAGCAGGACTCCCCGGGCGCCGACGTCTGGCGCCCCTACGTCACCGGATCCGTCGACTCGTACGACATCACCGCCCGCCACGACCGCATGACGCGGCCCGGCGCCCTCGCCCAGCTCGGCCCGCTGCTCGCCGCCCGGATCGCCGAGGTCCGCGCGCAGCTCTCCGCAACCGACCCCACGAACCGGGAGAACCCCTCGTGAACAACCCCTTCGAGGACCAGGACGCCCCCTACCTCGTCCTCGTCAACGACGAGGCCCAGTACTCGCTGTGGCCCGCCTTCGCCGACGTCCCCGACGGCTGGAGCGTCGCCCACCCCGAGGACACCCGCGACGCCTGCCTGGAGTACGTCGAGCGGACCTGGACCGACATGCGGCCCAGGAGCCTCGTCGAGGCGATGGACGACGCCTCGTGAGCGTCCTCGCCACCGACGTCGGCGACTTCGCGGCCGAGATGGCCTCGGACGCCTTCCGCCGCGACCCCTACCCGGTCTACGCCCGGATGCGCGCCGGAAGTCCCGTCCACCGGGCCCCGAACGGCCTCTGGTACGTCACCCGGCACGCCGACGTCGAACAGGCCCTCGGCGATCTGCGGCTCTCCAACGACCGGGAGCGGATGACGAGCGCCCTCGTCGCCCGCGACGGCCGGATGAAGGACCTCAGCCGGCTCACCGCCCGGCTCGGACGGGTGATGAGCAACACCGACCCGCCGGACCACGCCCGGCTGCGCGGACTCGTCAACAAGGCCTTCACCGCCCGCCGGGCGGAGCGGCTGCGGGGCCGGATCCAGCAGGTGGTGGACCGGCTCGTCGACGGCGTCCAGGACGCCGAGGGGCCCGTCGACGTGCTCGCCGCCGTCGCCTCCCCGCTGCCCCACACCGTCGTCTGCGAACTGTTCGGGGTGCCCGAGCCCGACCGCGAACAGGTCAAGGAGTGGTTCCGCGGGCTCGGCCGGATCCACGAGGACATCGACCGCGCCGAACAGGTCGTCGACGCCTTCGAGGCATACCTCACGGACCTCGTCGCACAGCGGCGCGCCGCCCCCGGCGACGACCTGATCAGCGCCCTCGTCACCGCCCAGGCCCGCGGCGACCGGCTCACCGACCACGAACTGCTCTCCACCTGCTTCCTGTTGATCACCGCCGGCGACGAGACCACCACCCACCTCATCGGCAACGGCCTCCTCGCCCTGCTGCGCCACCCCGACCAGCTCGCCCTCCTGCGCGCGCGGCCCGAGCTGATCCGCACGGCCGCCGACGAGTTCGTCCGCTACGACAGCCCCACCCAGACCATCCTCCGGGTGGCCGCCGAGGACGTCCCGCTCGGCGGCCGCACCGTCCCCGCGGGCGACCTCGTCCACCTCGTCCTGGCCTCCGCCGGCCGCGACCCCGACCGGCACGAGCACCCCGACCGGCTGGACCTGACCCGCCCGGCCGCCCACCGCCACCTCGGCTTCGGCCACGGCCCGCACTACTGCCTCGGCGCCCCCCTCGCCCGGCTGGAGACCGAACTCGCCGTCTCCACCCTCGTCCGCCGGCTGCCCGGACTGCGCCTGGCCGTCGCCCCCGAGGACCTCACCTGGCGGCCCAACCCGCTCCAGCGCCGCCTCACGGCGCTCCCCGTCCACTGCGCCGACGACGAAAGGAAGTGACGCGCATGCCCCGCGAGTTCCGGGTGCGCCGCGAGCAACTGCTGCCCGCCCGCCCCGAACAGGTCTGGAACGCGATCGCCACCGCCGAGGGCAACCTCGGCTGGCTCTACCCGATGGAGATCGAACCCCGCGTCGGCGGCGCGGTCTCCCGCGGCTCGGCCACCGTCCTGGAATGGCGGCCGCCGCACCGCTTCGCCTGCCGCGCCGACGGCGAGGACGGCTTCTCCAACACCCTCGACTACACCGTCGAACCCCACGACGACACCCTCACCCGGCTCTCCCTGGGCATCCACTGGGTGCACCCGGGCACCCCCGACGAGGGCTGGGACCTGCGGGCCGACGCCGCCGAGAAGCACTTCGACTTCTACCGCCACAGCCTCTCCGAGTACCTGGGCCACTTCGCCGGCCGCCCCGCCCGCTACATCCGGGCCACCCGCCCCGAGGCGGCCGCCCCGGGCGCCCTCACCGCCGTACGCGAGCGCCTCGGACTGCCCGCCGCGGCAGGACCCGGCGACACCGTGAAGATCACCCCGCCGCACCGGGCCGGCCCACCCGTCGAGGCCGTCCTCGACGGCTGCGAGCCCGGTTTCCTCGGACTGCGGACCGCCGACGCGCTCTACCGGTTCTACGACGGCGGGCCCTGGCGCTGGCCCCTGTGGCTCGGCCACCACCTGTTCGCCCCCGGCGACGACACCGAGGCCGCCCAGGCCTGGGACACCTGGCTGGCGGAGGTGGCCCCCTGATGGAGAACCCCCTCTACTCGGCCGAACTCGTCGAGGAGAACGGCGTGTACACCCTCGTCGTCACCGATCTGCGCCGGGACACCGTCCAGACCGCGCACGTCCCCAAACGGGCCGTCGACCAGCTCCCCCACTTCCTGTCGCTGCTCGGCTCCCACCGGTTCGGCGCGTTCCGCTAGCCCTTGGTTCCCAGCCCCTCAGGAGGCCGCGTGGCCGTCACCCCCCTCACCGCATCCCGGCCGCACACCGCCGACCGCTGGCTGCGGGTGCACCCCTGCCGTGCGCCGCGGCCCGCCCGCCGACTGGTGTGCCTCCCGCACGCCGGCGGCACCGCCCACCTCTTCCACACCTGGCCCGCCCGGCTGCCCGACGACACCGAACTCCTCGCCGTGCGCTACCCGGGCCGCCAGGACCGGCTGGCCGAGCCGTGCGTCGAGGACATGGACCACCTCGCCGACGCCGTCACCGAGGCCCTCGCCCCCTTCACCGGACTGCCGCTCACCCTGTTCGGGCACAGCATGGGCTCCGCCGTCGCCTACGAGGTCGCCCGCCGCCTGGAGTCCCGCGGCGTCCGCCCCGCCCATCTGCTGGTCTCCGGCCGGGCCGCCCCGCACCGCGCCCGCCCGGCCGGGGTGCGGCACGGCGACGACGCGGCCCTGCTCACCCTGATCCGCAGCCTCGGCGACCACCAGTCCGAGGCGTACGACATCCCCGAGCTCAGGGACCTGCTGCTGCCCGCGCTGCGCGCCGACTACCGCCTCATCGAGGCCTACCGCCCGACCCGCCCCCTCCCGCTGCGCGCCCCCGTGACCGCCTACACCGGCCGCGACGACCTCACCTGCCCGCCCGAAGCCGTCCGCGCCTGGGCCGAACTGACCGCCCCCGGCCGGTTCGCCCTGCGCGCCTTCCCCGGCGACCACTTCTACCTCGTCCCGCACGAGGCCGACCTGGTCGCCGACATCGCCACCCGCATCCTCTGAACCGCCCCTGCCCCACCAGGAAGCCGACACCATGACCCCCACCACCGCAGCCCCCCTCACCCGCCCGACCGGAGAGCCGTGGCTCCTCGACCCGGACCTGCTCGCCGACCCGGTCGGCGGCTACGGCAGGATCCGCGAGGAGGGCCCGGTCGTCCGGGCCTGGCTGACCGACACCCGGCCCGTCTGGGTGATCGGCCGCTACGACGACGTCCGCGAGGGCCTGCGCGACCCCCGCTTCGTCGGCAGCCCCGCCTCCGTCGAGGGCCACACCGGCGAGGACCCCCGCCACACCCTCGTCGACATGCTCAACCTGCCCGAGGACGTACGGAAGTACTTCCTCGTCTCCGCCCTCGACATCGACCCGCCGGACCACACCCGGCTGCGCACCGCCGTCAACCGGGCCTTCAGCGCCCGCCGGATGCAGGCCCTCCGCCCCCGCGTCCACCGGCTCACCGGACAGCTCCTCGACGACCTGCACCGCGCCTCGCCCGACGGCGTGCTGGAACTGGTCGACGGCTACGCCTACCCCCTCGCCGTCACCGTCGTCTGCGAGCTGGCCGGCGTACCCGAGGAGGACCGGGCGGTCTTCCGCCAGTGGGGCGACGACATCCTCCTCATGGAGGCGGACCGGCTGCGTACCTCCTCCCCGGCCGTCGTCGCCACCGTGCTGCGCCTCCTCGACGCGCGCCGCAGGGCCCCCGCCGACGACCTGATCAGCACCCTCGCCGCCGCCCGCGACGACGCACGGCACCGGCTGACCGAGGAAGAGGCCGTCGCGATGGTCCTCAACGTCGTCATGGCCGGCTACGACAACACCGCCCAGCTCCTCGTCAACAGCCTCGCCGCCCTCCTCACCCACCCCGGCCAGCTGAAACTCCTGGTCGCCGAGCCGGAGCTGATCCCGGGAGCCGTGGGCGAGTTCGTCCGCTGGTGCGGCCCCGACATCATGGTGCGGATGCGGATCGCCGCCGAGGACGTCGAGCTGCACGGCACCCGGATCCGGCGCGGCGACTGCGTGCAGTTCGTCCTCGTCTCCGCCAACCGCGACCCGCGCCGCTACCCCGACCCCGACGCACTCGACGTCACCCGCCGCCCCACCGACGGCACCGAGGGCCACCTCGGCTTCGGCCACGGCATCCACTACTGCGTCGGCGCCGCCCTCTCCCGCCTCCAGTGCGAGATCGCCCTGCACACCCTCCTCGACCGCCACCCCGGCCTCCACCTCACCCCCGACGCGGACCTGACCCGCACGGTCGTCCCGGGCACACCCCCACGCCTGCCGCGGCTGCCGGTGCGGGTCTGACCGACCGGCCGACCGGCCCTCGACAGTGCGTCTTCCCCAGATGGCCCGCTTCGGTCACCATAGGGACATGGCGCACACGGAGGGCACCACACAGGGGATTCGTTCAGGACTCATCGATCTGTCGGGCGTCCCCCTAGACGAACTCGGAGGGGTCAGCGGTCTCGCGGACGCCCTGGCGCAGTTGCAGGGGCGACTGGCCCATACGGCGGCTCCGTTGTGCGAGGGCAGAATGGCCGCCGCCATGTGCGGTGGAGCGGTCCGGAAGGCCTGAGTACCGGTCGACCGTGACTGTTGACCACACCTGAGCCCTACCGCGTCCCCCCGGGGACGCTCGTGGGGATCGCCGTCGGCGACGTCCGTGCTGCGGACGTCGCCCTGCTCGACTCGGCGGAGCGCAGTCGGCTCGTTCTCGCGCTCAGGGCGATCCTCGAGCTGTCCCCGCACCCTGAGGAACGCTGGCCCGGTGGGGCGCCTCCGACGCGACCCGCGGCGGCGTGGAACCTGCTGAGTGCCGCACAGCGCGCGGATCCGGGCGCCGTCGAGGCCGTGTTCCACGACCCGGCGGTCGCCGCCTGGGCCTTCCAGCTGGTGCGGCAGCTGGCACACGGAGTCGTCCCCCCCGACGGCGCCTCGCCGTACTCCGCCGCGACGCTGCTGGGCTCCGTGGCCGCGGCCGCCGCCATCCGCGCCGGGACACGCTGCTCCCTGCGGGTGCCGGTCCGGGGTGGTCGGCTCTGGCTGCCGTCCCTCGGACTGACGGCGGCGGTCGGCCGGGGGGACTGGGCGCTGGTGGGGATCGAATGCGGACCGAGTGGGACGGTCGTCTACGGCGACAGCGGTTCACTGCGCATGCCGCACGACCTCTCGGCGCCGTCGGAGGGCTGGTCGCCGCTGCCCGCACTGGGCGTCGCGGGGCCGCACGGCACACCGGCCGTACTCGATCATCTGTCGCCCCACCGCGACTTCCGGGCCGTGCACGACCCGTTGGACCTCAGCCAGGACGAGGTGCGGGACTGGCGCTCGGTGCTCCACGACACGTACGAGATGCTGAGGACGACCGATCCGGCGGCGTACCGGGCGGTGACCGGGGCCGTCCGTTCCGTCGTCCCGCTGGAGGACGCGGGCGGTCCGCGCGTCATCAGCGCCTCCGTCCCCGACGCCTACGGCGCGGTCATGACGTCGTTGAGCAGGGACATACCCTCGATGGCCGCCACCTTCGTCCATGAGGCATGGCATCAGCTGCTGACGGCCCTCGGGGATCTGACCCCCCTCTTCGTGCCTCTGCGCGAGGGGCCGGAACCGGTGTACTTCGCTCCCTGGCGCAACGACCCGCGCCCCCTGCGGGGACTTCTGTACGGGGCTCATGCCTTCGCCGGGGTCACCGTGTTCTGGCTGCGGCGCCGGGCGGCCGACGGGCCACGGGCCGACTTCGAGTTCGCCCTGCAGCGTTGGCAGGTGCGCACCGCGCTGGCCGCCCTGGGCAACGCCACCGGTCTGACCGCCGCCGGTGGCCGTGTCGTCGCCGCACTGGCCGAGTCCGCCGCGGCCTGGTGGACCGAACCCGTACACGGACTGCCCGCACAGCTAGCGGAGCTGTGCTGCCAGGACGCGTCGGCCATGTGGCGGGCCAGGAACCTGACGGTCGCCGACGCCGACGTGGACCGGCTGGCGTGGCTCTGGAGAGTGGGCCTGGCCCCGCCCGTCCCGCTGCCGGCCGCTCGCCTCACCACGGCCCCGATGACCGCGGTGAGCGGGGGAGCCCGGACCGGCATGGCCCGGCTGCGGCTCGCCGACCCCGACGCCTTCGCCCGGGTGCGGGCCGAGCTCGCCGCCGGTGCGGAGAACCCGCTGGGCATGACGGGGGCCACGGCCGCGGACGCGGCCCTCGTGAGCGGGGACCAGGAGGAGGCGCTGAGCCTCTACCGCCGGGCCGCCCCCGTCGCGGACACGTGTGTCGGCATCGGCCTGGCCCTGGGACCGCGCGGCAATCCGTTGGTGGAGCGCCCGGAACTCGTCCTGGCGCTCCACACCGCGCTGTCCCGGCGTGGCGAACCCCTGCCGGGGGTCGAGGAGCTCGCCGGATGGCTCGGTTCCCGACGGTCCCGCCCGGAGGTCAGACGCCCAGCAGGTCGATGTCGCAGTTGGCCCGTTTGAGGTTCTCCGCGTCGAGTGTGGCCTGGTGCGAGGCGCCGTAGAAGTCACGGAAACGGGAGAGCGCCTCGTCGTACAGCCGCTGCGCCTCCTCGTGTTCGCCCAGGGCCCTGAGGTCGTAGGAGAGGTTCAGCATGACGGCCAGCGTCGAGGAGTGTTCCTCGGTGCGGTGCCGGCGACTGAGCTCCAGCAGCTCGGCGTCCATGGCGCGGGCCTCGTCGTACTGGCCGACCGCATAGTGGTCGCTGGCCAGATTGGTGCGCGTCACGAGGGTCCGCGGGTGGTCCGGGCTGAGCACCCTGCTGAGTCCGTCCACCGACGCGTGATCCAGCTCGTGTGCCTCGCGGACCCGATTGAGCAGCCGAAGCGTCACCGCCAGGTTCGTCGCCGTCGCGTAGGTGTGCGGGTGCTCCTCGCCCAGCAGCGTCCGGCACCTGCGCATGGTGACCTCCCCGAGTTCCACCGCCTTGGCCAGGTCACCGGTCTGACGCAGGTCGGTCGCGTGGTTGAGCGATGCCCGGACGGTCTCCAGCGAGTCCTCCCCGGCCTTCTCGCGGAGGATCTTCAGCGCCATCGAGGAGAGTTCCAGGGCGCCCTCGTGGTCGCCCAGCTTGCGCAGGGTGACCGAGAGTTCCCGGGTCGCCCTGATGGTCATGTCGTGCTCGGGGCCCAGACGCTGGAGTGCGAACTCCCGCAGATCCGTCAGCAGGGACCTCGCCGCACTGGCGTTGCCGAGTTCCTGGTAGTCGAGCGCCATCTGGTAGCGGCTGCTGAGCGTCGACATGTGGTCGTCCCCGAGCACCTCGACCCGGCGCTCGTAGGTCTCCGTGTCGATCGTCAGGGCCCGTGTGAAGTCTCCCGCGAGCCGGAGGCTGACGGTGTAGTTGTGCGCTGCCTGCAGGGTCCCGGGGTCGTGGGCGCCGAAGTCGAGCAGCGTCGTCTCGTACGTCGTCCGGTCCAGCTCGCGGGCCTGGTAGAAGTCGCCGCGCAGGCGCAACAGGATGGCCAGCACGCTCACCGCGCGCTGGGTCGTCTCGTTGCGTTCGCCGAGCACCCGGCGACAGCGGTCGACCAGCTCGACCTGGAGGCTGTACGCCTCCTCGTAGCGGTTCTGCCAGCGCAGCGCCAGGGCGCGGCTCTGGTCCATGGTGATGACCTGTTCGTGGTCGTCGCCGAGGGCCTGGCGCCAGATGGCCGCCGCCTCGTCGGCGATCTCCAACGCTTCCTGGTAGTCGCTGCGAGAGATGAGGAAACTCGCCTCGTTCAGCAGCAGCTGACGGGCCCAGCCGTCCTCGCACTCCACCAGCCGGGTCGCCCGTACGTGCGGCAGCAGGGCCGAGTAGCGCGGCCATGCCTCTGGCAGGTCGGGATTCCTCGGGTCGGCGTTGGCGAGGATCTCATGGGCGTAGTGCCGCATCTCGGCGCGTTCCTGACGGTTCATCTGCTCGACGAGGACGCGCTGCACCAGACGGTGGACCTGGATGGTGGAACTGCGGTGGTCGATGCGGGCGAGGGCGTAACGGCCGATCTCCCGCACGGCGTGGGACAACTTGATGGGGTCGTCCAGCGCGGCCCGCAGGGCCGGGGGTGCGGTGACACCACGCACCGCTTCGAAAAAGCTCCGCGAAATCGGCTCGGGCGCGAAGAAGGCGCAGATCTGGAGCAATTGGAGCGCGGCCGGATGGTCCTCGCGGAGACGGTCCAGCGAGACGTTCCAGGCGGCCGCGACCGGGAGGCCGTAGTCGGCCGGGGGCGCCAGTTCCAGGAGTTCCGCGCACTTGGTCTCGAAAAGGTCCAGGTACTGGTGCACTGGCATTCCCGTCTCGGCAAGCCACACCGCGGCCTGCTCGACGGCCAACGGCAGGTCGCCGAGTGCCTCGGCCAGCCTGTCGGCCGCTTCGTCGGGAATCTGCGGACTACGTCGTTTGATCAGCGCGACGCTTTCCGAACGTGGGAACACATCGACCTCTAGTGAGCTCGCCAGCGTCGACCATTGGGAATTGCGGGAGGTTACCATCACGCGCCCTGGACCGTTGTGCGGGAAGAATTGCCTGACTTCCTGCGGATTCTCCGCGTTGTCGAAGACAAGGAGCCAGTTCGAGTAGGGTTGGCCCACGCGAAGTGCTTCCAGGACCGCGGGCACGGCGCTTCGGTCGGCGCCTGCCCTTAATCCCATGTGTTCCCCGAGCTCGATGAGAGATTGCACAATCAGGTTGATCTGTTCGGAGGGAATCCACCAGATCAGTTCATAGTCCCTGCCGTATCGGTACACGTATTCGATTGCGATCTGGGATTTTCCGACGCCTCCCATGCCGTGCAAGGCTTCGGGCAGGACGGCAGTGGTTATACCGGTGGCCAGGCGCTGGCGCAACTTCTGGAGCAGTTCCTCGCGGCCGGTGAAGTTTCTGTTCCGCAGCGGTAGGCTCGCCCCGATTCGACGGGGGTTCGGCACTGCCTGCGGCGCCGGTGCGGTGCTGGGAGGCGTGGACTGCTCGACGGTGGACACGGAACCTCCTGGTGGCGCCGGCGGTGGCGATTCCTGCGGTGCGGGTGCGGATGCTACGAGATGATCAACCGTATCCGATTCGTCACCCTGCGTCATGTTTTCGTAGGTATCGCGTGCGGGTGGCGTCGGCACCCGCTCTTCGCGCAGGAGACGTTGGAGCCGGTTGGCGCGTACCTGATACGGCCCCGACAAAGCACACAGCGCGGTGCGCAGATGCCTGACGAAGGGCCGTGTGCGGTCGTTCAGGGGCGGGTCGGGGGCGTCCGTCTGCCAGGCGACCAGGGCCTCCCCGCCGGCGACCGCGGTGGCGAGCCGCGGCCCCAGATGCAGCGACACCTGGCGCAGGACGCTCATGGTCTCCGGGCGGGTGCCGAGCCCGAGAAGCTCTTCTCGCACCCCTTCGGCGAAGTCGAAGGAGACACGTCCGGCGTCCTCCACGTCGTCGTCGTGGCGGACGCGCCGCAGCAGGCCGTACAGCATGATCTCGGCGAGGTTCCAGGGGGCGGCGCCGGGGAGCATGCGCTGCACCAGCCGCATGACCGGGAGATTGAGCGGGGCGGCGGCAAGCCTGCGGGCGAGGGCGAAGGTCGTGGGGGAGACCCGGGCGACAAAACGGCCCACGGTCTCGCGGGGGTGTTCCGGCAGCGGTTCGAGCAGGGTGGCGGGCCGGTCGGGGCGGGCCTCGAGGTCGCCGTCCACCCCGGTGAGCAGGGCCGCCAGGTCGTGGCGGCCGCCGGGGGAGGCGAGCAGGTGGGCCCAGCGCCCGAACGAACCCGGCGTCAGCTCCAGCAAGGGTACGGCCAGGGGGTCGGCGGGCTGGGCCGGTTCGGGGTCGCCCAGTCCGGGGGAGCCGTGGACCACCCGCCCGACCGTGAGCAGCCGGTTCGGCGCCATCGCCCCGGGTGTGGTCAACTCCGCCCGGACGGCCGAAGGGAGGGTGATCTCCCAGGACTCCTGCGGCATGACGCTCAGCGCCGCCGTGGGGCAGAACCGTGCCACCGAGTACAGGTAGGCGGCGGCGTCACCGTTGCGCCAGGCCGTGGCGTGGCCGTCGGTGACCACGAGGACGACGCTGTCGGGATCGGGCGCACGCACGCCCTCCGCGGTCCCCAGGGCGCGGATGCGTGCCCCGGTCCCCGCGATGTCGGCGCGGGTGAGTTCGATGGCGCGGAACGCCGCCGTCTGCTCCATCACCGCCTTCAGGCTCCGTATCGAGTCCTGCCAGAGATCCATCGACGGATGGGCGTCGACGACCAGGAGCAGCTTCAGCCGGCGTTCCTGGGCGGGGCGGCACACCGGCAGCCACAACCCGTCGGCCGCCGCCCCGTCCGCGGTGGCGTTCTCGTCCAGCACCCAGGCGCGCGCGGAGGGGCGGCGCAGTCGCAGCGGGCGCAGGGCCCGTGCGAGGTCGCGGCCGCCCGGCAGGGCCGGTGCGGCGGAGCCGGCCCCCCGCGCCGCTCCACCGTCGCGGGCCGGTCCGGACGCCGGAAGCCCCAGGAGCGCGGGAGCCACGAACGGGTGGGTGTCCGGACGCTTCACCGTCCGCCCCGGGGGGCTCGACTCCGGCTCGGTCCGGTGTTCGGGCTCGGCCCCGGTGGCCGCGGGACCCGGTTCCGGTGCCGTTCGGGGCTCCTGGGGCATGGGCTCGGGGGCCGCGGGAGAGGGTGCGTCGCGGCCCGGGTCCGTCCGGGTGACCGGAGACCCGTTCCGGCCGCCGGGGCCGCGCCGGTCCGCCCCGGAGGTCGGCCGGGAACCGCGCGGCTCCGGCGGGTTCTCCGGGCGCCAGACGCGGTACGGATACGGCGCCGCCGCGTCCTGGCACGCGGCCAGGTACAACGCGTCCAGCAACTCCTGTCGGGACGGCCGCGGTGACGAACCCTCAGCCGCCCCCGTCACCGGGGCCTCGCTCCGGGACCGGCTCCGTTCAGGCGGTGCCAGACCCGCTCGCAGAATTCGGTGACCGAGCCGTCGAGATCGTCCAGGCGGCCGGAGCTGGCAAGGTACAGCGAATTCAGCAACTGGTCTATGGAGAGGCCGCCGCGTTCCCGGCTGCGGTCGAGGAAACGGGCGATGATCTCGCCGCCCCATTCGGCCACGGTGTCGTCGCCCAAATGTGCCGCGACCATGTCGGCGAGGTCGTTCTCGTCCGGCTCCGGCATTTCCAGCAGAAGGCATCTGCGGAGGAAAGCGGGAGGGAATTCGCGTTCACTGTTGGAGGTGATGACGACGATGGGGAAAGCGCGGCAGGTGACGGTTCCGCCGGTGATCACCGCGGTCCGGTCCGGATCGTCCGTCAGAACCGTCGCCGAAGGGTTCCTGCGACTGCTCCGGAGCAATTCCGGAATGGCGTAGGAACCCTCTTCGAAGACGCTGAGAAGGTCGTTGGCGAGATCGAGATCGCTCTTGTCGAGTTCGTCGATGAGCAGCACGCGTGGCTCGGCGTGGGGGAGAAGCGCGGTGCCCAGCGGGCCGAGCTGGATGTAGTCGCCGACCTCGAGGGGGGCGGCCCGGCCGTCCTGGGGCGGGCCGTCGCCCGCCGCGGCCGTGCGGGCGGCGGTGTCCTGGACCCGGCCGATGGCGTCGTAGGCGTAGAGCCCGCCGGTCAGGGTGGTGCTGCTCGTGACATGCCAGCGGAGTACCCGTCCGAGCCGTAAGGCGCGGCTGATCCGGTAGGCGAGGCTGGACTTCCCCGTGCCGGGCCGCCCCGTCACGAGCAGGGGACGGCGCAGCAGCAGGGCGGAGTTCACCATCTCCGCCTCCTTGCGGGCGGCCTCGGAGTCCTCCCGGGCCGCGCGGCGGTGGGCGCCGAGCCGGCGCACGGTCTCCGTGTCGTCCTCGGGCGGCGGAGGGAGGGCCGGGCCGCCGTCGAAGGTCCGCCAGGGCGGGGGCGGGGGGAGGACGTCGCTCAGCACGGTGTCGCGCAACGGGGCGCCGCCCGACCGGTAGATCCACCAACGGGGGTGCTGTGCGTCCCTGGTCGGGGCATCCGGCACGGCGGTGTCGTCAGGGCCAGTCAAGAGGCGCCTCCTCCCCATCCGTGGGAGGAACCGTCGACGTGCCCGCGGGCGTGACGGGCATCCGGTTCGGATCGTCCCAGAGCAGAGCGACGTGGCGGCCGACCATCACATCCCCCTCAGGATCGCCGTCGATGGAGGCGATACGCAACGCCCTGACGACCTCGGGCAGACGACGTGGATCCTTGCGGCCGAGCAGGGACCGCAGGGCCGTGTGGAAGGTCGCCCCACCGTCGCCCCACTTGTCCCAGATGACCACGGGAGCCCCGGCTCTCAGCGCCTCCACCAGTTCGTCCGGGCTTCCGGGCGCCCCTGTTCCGCTCCGGGCGCCGTCGGGCGGTCCGCTGAGGACGACGACCGCGGGAGGGGGTTCGGAGAGCAGATGCGACCGGCCGTCCTCCGGGAACCAGTGGACGCGCCCCGCGCGGCCCTGTGTGAAGGCCTCCCACCGTCTTCCCCAACGGCCGTGCAGATCCTGTCGGCTCAGCCTTTCGAGACTCCGGACGACGACATGGTGGTCCTCCCCCAACACTCCGCCCACCCCTTGGAAAGACGCCTTGCGCCATCCTTCCACGTTCAGTGCGAACAGATGCCTGGGAAGCAGAAATTCGAGCGCCAGCTCCGTCCTGCGGTACGCGGTGTCGCTCTCCACCCGGCGCACGAGGGCCGCGACCTCCCGCTCGGCCTCGTCCAGACTGATCCGGACCTCCTCGCCCTTGACCGGGCCGTCCGGGTGCACCCGCAGCCAATGGGTGAGGAGGGTGTCGTGCCCGGAGGAGGAGTTCACCTCCAGCAGGGGCCGCAGGCGGATGATCAGGTAGTCGGTCGGATCCCATACGGAGGTCCGCTCGGGTGCCGGGGGTTCTTTGACGGGCGGGAACCCGGTATCGGCCCCGCGGTCGTCCGGCCCGAAGAGGTCGTGCCGCTCCGCCCAGTCGACGATGCGCTGCTGACGCTCGCCGTCCGCCCCCAGCGCCAGCAGCTGCTGCAACACCTGGAAGCAGGGGAGCTGTTCGCCCGGACGGGCGTTGAGCGTGGCCGCGTGCACGAACACCGTCCAGGGTTCGGTGCAGGGGAGGGGGGCCGTCGGCCGTCCCAGGTGGTACAGGAAGACCGAGTACCGCCGCTCGAGATCGGGGACGCGGACCCCCTCCAGCAGGTCGAACAGCTCGTCCCAGTCCTCGTCGTCGAGGAGTTCGACCTCCCAGGACGCCGTGGCCACCTTCAGCCGCCGGATGGGGATCGAGTTCCCCTCGCGGATCTCCAGGTGCTCCACCAGCCTGGAGATCCCGGCGGGCCGGGTGCACAGGTCCTCCATCATGCTGACGACGACCGCGCGGCGGGATGCTCCGGCCGTGGTGTCCAGCTCCGGCATCAAGGCGGGGCACAGCCGCTGGACGAGCTGGCGCAGCACGTCGAGGTCCCTCAGACAGCGCACCTCCGTCACCGCGTCCACCAGATATCTCGGGACCGTCCGCGCGGCGACCGTCATGTACCGGCCCCCGGCCGGGACGCGCCGAGGCGGCAGACACGGTCGAGGACGTCCAGCGCCGCGGTCACCGACACCGCGTCACCTCCCAGGACCCGTACCGCCTCACGCAGCGACCGGCAGCCCTCCCGGTGGTCGGCGCAGGCCTGGACGACCGCCTGGAGCTGCTGCCGGGGCCAGGGGTCGTCGCGGATGTTGCGCCGGATCGGAGCAGGCAGCAGATCGCGCAGCAGCCGGCCGGAGTCGCGCCCGATCTGCGGTACGTCCAGCAGGGCGTCGGCGAGTTCGTACTGCTCGGCGAGGGACGGCGGAGCGCACGGCGGCGGGGCCGCGGGCCGCACGGCGTCCGCGAGCGGCGGCCACAGCCGGGCGACGCTCTCCACGGGCAGCATCCAGGCGACCTTGGCGGCGCGGTCGGTGTGGGCGGCGGTGACGATCCCGATGACGCGCGCCGCGGCCGGGTCCCAGACGGCGGCACCGCTGAACCCGCGCTCCACCACCGCCCCGGTGGTGCGCAGACCGTCCAGCTGGACCCACTCGGGGCAGGGCCCGCCGGCCCCGGTGAGACGGGCGGTGGCGATCAGACCCGCGGGGCTGCCGACGGGATAGCCGATGACCGCGACGCGGCGGCCGTCCGGTGCGCCGGTGTGCGCGAGGGGGAGCGGAGCGCAACCCTGCCCCAGGCGGGGGTGGCCCGGGTCCACGGCCAGGACGGCGAAGTCCATCAGATCGGCGACGGCGGCCCCCGGTTCGGCGCCGTCGAGGGGCGGGGGAGGCGCCCAGGCCCCGGGAAGGAGCCGGGCCGTGGCCCTCCAGCCCCGTCCCGGCAGGTCGACCACGACCGGTTCGCCGTGGGGGCCGCCCAGCGCCGCCGTGAGGACATGGGCGCAGGTCAGCACATGGAGCGTGGGGGCCGGGGACGCGCGCGACGACGTCAGGACACCCGCTCCCCACAACGTGCCGTCGGTGGACAGCACCCGCACCTGACCCCGTTCCGGACCCACGGCAATCGTCTCCCCCGAACGCCATACGTGTTCCCGTACACCTCGGCCCAGTGTACGAGGGGCACCGGCTTCGAGGGGCGGGCTCGGTACCGGAGCCCAGGCAACCTCGGCGGGCTGTTGCCCCTCCTAGGAGTCGAACCCCGCGGAACCCGGACAGGAGTGCCCGTTGGACCGTCAGTTGTCCCGTCGTCGTTTCATGGTCTACACGCTCGCCGCGTCCACCCTGACCGTGGCGGCCCCCCTCGCCTGCGACGCGCCGTCCGCCGAGGGGGCCGAGCACGTGCGGCGCG
This sequence comes from Streptomyces sp. NPDC005811, assembly GCF_040630405.1. Classification (NCBI taxonomy): domain Bacteria; kingdom Bacillati; phylum Actinomycetota; class Actinomycetes; order Kitasatosporales; family Streptomycetaceae; genus Streptomyces; species Streptomyces sp. NPDC005811. The sequence goes on along the minus strand of NZ_JBEXXK010000038.1, from coordinate 88,976 downwards.
CCTCCGACGTGCTGGTGACCGGGGCCGACGAGGAGATGCTCGTCCTCGAGGTCACCGCGGCCAACCGGATCGTCGTACGGCTGCCGAGGGTCGAGGTCGGGCAGGGGGTGACCACCGCCGTCGCGATGATGATCGCCGAGGAGCTGGACGCCCGGCTCGCCGACATCGACATCCCCCTCGCCGACGCCCGCGCCAAGGGCAACCAGTACACGGGCGGCTCCAGTTCGGTGCGCTCGCTGTACGGACCGGCCCGGCAGCTGGCGGCCACCGCGCGGGCCAAGCTGGTCACCGCGGCGGCCCGGCTCTGGCACGTGCCGGCGCGCGCCCTGCGCACCAAGGACACCAAGGTGTACGCCCCGGACGGGCGTTCGGCCACCTTCGGCTATCTCACCGGGTACGCCGCCGCGATCCGGGTGCCCGCCGTCTCCGCCAAGCCCAAGCCGGCCTCCAAGCACAAGGTCATCGGGCGGCCCACGACCCGGATCGACGCCCGCGACATCGTCACCGGCAAGGCCCGTTACGCCGGTGACCTCGCGGTGGCGGGCGCCCGGCCGACCGTGGTGGCGCGGCCGCCCACGCTCGGCGGCACGGTGGCCTCCCTCGACGACCGCGCGGCCCGGGCGATGCCCGGCGTGCACGCCGTGGTGCGGGTCGCCGGCGGGGTCGCCGTGGTGGCGGAGACCTTCCACCACGCCTTCCAGGCCCGCGACGCCCTGAAGATCACCTGGGCGCCGGGCCCGCTCGCCGCGCTCTCCGACGCCGACATCCGCCGCCGGCTGCGCGCCGCCGTGCCCCGCCTCGGCACCCCGCCGCGCGGATCGGCCCAGGTGGAGGGCGAGTTCGAGTTCGCCTTCGTCAGCCACGCGCCGATGGAGGTGCTGACCGCGGTGGCGGACGTCCGCCGGACCAAGGCCGAGATCTGGTTCTCCTCCCAGACCCCGATGGACGCCCGCGACAGCATCGCCGAGGCCGTGGGCCTGCCCGCCGCCAAGGTCACGGTCCATGTGATGCGCGGCGGCGGCTCGTTCGGCCGGCGGCTCGACTCCGACGCCGCCCTGGAGGCGGCGCTCATCTCGAAGGCGGCGGGCCGTCCCGTCAAGCTGATGTGGAGCCGCGCCGACGACCTCCGGCACGGCCGGATGCGCCCGGCCGGCCAGCACCGCATCCGCGCCAGCCTCGCCGGCGGCCGTGTGGTGGCCTTCGCCCACTCCATGGCCTCGGTGAGCACGGAGTACGAGGGGAAGGGCGCCGTCCGGCGGGCCTCCTTCGCGTCGGCGGCCGGACCGCTGCCCAGCGACAGCGGCCTGTACAACTTCGGCGCCCTGTCCGGGGACTACGGCTCCGTGGGGCTGGCGAGGATCCCGCTGGGCGCCTGGCGGTCGGTGGACTCCGGGACCTCACGGACGGCGGAGGAGATCGTCGTCGACGAGATCGCCGTACGTCTCGGGAAGGACCCGGTCGCGTTCCGCCGTACGACCCTGCGCAGCAAGGCCGTCCGGGCCGTGCTCGCCAAGGCGGCCGCCGCCGGGCACTGGGGCCGCGCCCTGCCGGCCGGGCACGGTCAGGGGGTCGCCGTCCACGAGGAGTACGGCTCCTGCGTGGCCTGCCTGGCCGAGATCGACGCCACCGACCCCCGGCACCCCCGGGTGACCCGGATGGTGATGGCCGCCGACGTCGGCACCGCCGTCAACCCGCGCGGGCTCCAGGCCCAGCTCATGGGCACCGCGCTCGACGGCATCTCCACCGTCCTGACGGCCGGTCTGCACATCGACCGGGGCGCCGTCCGCGAGGGCAGCTACGCCGACTTCCGCTACGCCCGCCAGCGTGACGCCCCCCTCCGCTTCGAGGCGTACATCATGCCCTCGCACGGGGAACCGGGCGGCGCGGGCGAACTCGGCGTCCCGGCGGCGGCCGGCGCGGTCGCCAACGCCTACGCCCGCGCGACCGGCACCAAGCCACGTCGCTTCCCCCTGAACTTCTGACGGAAGGTGCCCATGCCCTCCTACTCCTTCGTCCTCAACGGCAAGCCGGTCACCGTCGAGGCGCCCGCCGACATGCCGCTGCTGTGGGTGCTGCGGGACCTGCTGGACGTCACCGGCCCCAAGTACGGCTGCGGGGTCGGTGTCTGCCGCGCCTGTACGAGCCATCTGGACGGCGGTGAGATCCAGCCCTGTGTCGTCCCGGTCGCCGACTGCGCCGACCGCGAGGTCACCACCATCGAGGGCCTGGCCGACGGCGACCGGCTGCACCCCGTCCAGCAGGCCTGGCTGGAGTGCGACGTGGCGCAGTGCGGCTTCTGCCAGCCCGGCCAGATCATGGCCGCGGCCGCCCTGCTGAAGCGCACCGCCCGGCCCACCGACGCCGACATCGACCGCATCGAGAACGTGTGCCGGTGCGGCACCTACCCCCGCATCCGCGAGGCGATCAAGAAGGCGTCCGCGAACGACTGAGACGTCACCGCGGGCCCCGTCACCACAGGGCCTGCGGCTCGGCGGGTACGAAGGGCACCGGCCAGTCCCGGGCCGAGCAGAGCAGCAGGGCCACCGCCGCCGCGATCACCAACAGCCGTACCCAGACGTCGAATCCACCGGAAGGGGGCGGCGGCGGGCGGAACGGGCGGTGGCCGTACCGGTAGCGGTGGCCGCGCTCCTCGCGGAACCGGTACGCCCCTCCCACCAGCAGTGCCAGGCCGAGCGCCGAGAGACCGGCCAGCCAGCCCGCCGCCCAGCGCGGATCGCTCCCGAGCCGCCGGTCCGCGTCCAGCAGGGTGCCGTGGAAGTCGCCCCCGGGCAGATAGGGGTACCGGATCTCGCCGCCGTGGCCCGTCCACAGGGCCAGCGCGAGCAGACCCCCCGTCAGCAGCACACAGACCACGCCCGCGCCGGTCGCCGGTCCCGGCCGCCGCCGACGCAGCAACAGGGCCAGCAGCACCACCGCGAGCGGCACGCTCAGCACGTACTGGGTGTCCGCGGCCGTGCTCGCGTACCGGGCCGGCCGGGTCTCGGGTGTCACGGCGGCCCAGGCCAGCCACGCCGTCGTCGCCACGTACACGGCGGCCAGGGACGCGGCGAACAGGACGGCGGCCGTCCCCAGGTCCGCGGCCAGCGCCGCCACCCCCGACACCACCCGCGCCGCCCCGTGCCCCACCGCCGACGCACCCCGGCCCACCGCCGCCCCGACCCGGTCCAGCGCCTGCCCGGCCTCGGCCCGCCGCCGCTCGTAGGGCCCGCCCGGCCTGCGCCGCTCGGCCTCTCCGTCCGTCTCCGCCGCCTTGAGCAGCAGCACGGCGAGCACGAGCCGGGCGGGCGACTCGCGGTCCCGCACCGCCGACCCGGACAGCCGCATCCACCAGTCGCACGCCTGCATCCGGGCCCTGGTGCGCCAGTAGAGGATCCGGTACCGCTCCCACCGGAGCGTGTCCGGGGCGAGGACCCCGCGCAGCAGCAGCGCCCTCGGCTCGTGGCGCCGGTGCAGACCGGCCAGCAGACCGATCGCGGCGGAGGCGGAGCCGGGACCGAGCGAGGCGGTCAACTCCGCGATGCAGGACCGCAGTTCCTCCTCGGCGCGGGGCAGCACGGCCGCCGCCTCGGCCAGCACCTCGCAGTGGTCGCCGCAGTTCAGATGGCCGGCGGCGGTCCGGGAGGCGCAGGGGTGGGAGGCGAGGACGCGCAGCAGGTCCCCGCTGACGACCGCCGCGACCCGCTGGTCCTGCGGGGCGGACGAGGCGGCCCGGGCGCGCAGGGCCGGCGCGTGCGCGGGCCCGGCGGCGAACTCCGGCGGGGCGTTGCGCAGGACCGCGGCCCGGAACCGCGCCGCCCGCACCGCCGCCTCCCGCAGGTCCCGGGCCGGACGGGCGACCAGGTCCTCCGGGATGCCGCCGCTGTCGAACTCCCGCTCCAGCCAGGTGCGCAGCGCGTCCAGCCGGGACGCGGACAGGAACAGCGCGAGAGCGTCCTCCCAGAGCGGTCCGGTCATCGCCCGGGCCGCGCTCTCCAGGCCGTCATGGGTGTCCCCGGCCAGGCCCAGGGGCCGGCCCGAGCGCCGGTGCGGCGCCGGCCGCTCCCGGTGCACCGCGGGGGTGCCGCCGCGCAGCCATTCGGTCACCTGGGCGTGCCCCCAGCGGTGCTCCGGCTCCCGGGTCAGCAGGCCCTGGCACAGCCGCAGCCAGCGGAGGTCCCGCACCCCGGACAGGTCCACGTCGTGCGTCGCGAGGTGGGTGAACAGCTCCCGGGGGTCGCTCCAGCCGCCGGGGACGGAGTTGGGGTTGCGGCCGGTGAGGATCTCCACGACGACGACACCGAGCGACCACCAGTCCTGGCTGGGATGCCGGCGCGCGTTGAAGAACGTCTCCGGCGCCTGGTACATCCCGGTGCCCGCCACCCCCACGGTCTGCCAGGTCTCCCGCGCCTCCGCCATCAGGCCGAAGTCGCCGAGCGCCACGTCGAGCGGCCCGGTGGTGCCGCGCAGCAGGATGTTGCCGGGCTTGATGTCACGGTGGGTGGCCCCGCGGCCCGCTCCGAGCAGCCGGGTGTGCAGATGGTGCAGCGCGTCGGTCAGCTGCTCCAGCACCCGGCGCACCTGCTCCTCGGGCAGCCGCCCCCGGTGCGCGAGGTACTCCTTGAGCGAGCCGCCCCGGACGTACTCCAGCACCTCCCAGGGCCAGCCGCCGCCCCGGTCGGGCTCCGTACCGAAGGAGTGGACCGTGACGACATGCCGGTGGACCGCCCGCTGGAGGCCGCGCAGCACCTCGTCGGCCTGCCGGTGGGACTTGTTGTAGAGCTTCACGACCCGCTCGTCGCCGCTCCGCAGGTCCAGGACCCGCAGCACCCGGTAGGTCTCGCCACCGGTGGGCAGGTCCTCGAGAATCCGGTAGCGGCCGACGACCGCCGCCGGCACCTGCGGCCCGCCGGCGTTCCAGCCCCGCGGACCGGTTCCCGTCACGGACCCCGCCGGCCGGGTGTAGTACAGGGTGCCGCCCTCCCCCTCGTCCTTCCGGCCGCCGCCCAGCGCCTCGGTCTCGTCGTCCTCGCCGGATCCGTCGCCCGGCCGTGTCCCCTGTGTCCCCATGCTCCCTCGGTGGCTGCGTGCGTCCCTGGTTCCGGCGGGGAATGTAATGGCCACCGCTTCCGGCCTTTTCCGTCTTTCCGGGAAGTTCATCTCATCTGATGCGAGTTCATGATTCGCCTGCGCCCGGCGGGTGGTCTGATCACAATGAAGGGCTGGGCTCCGGTGGATCCGCGGGAACTGAACGGCGTTCCCGTCCGACTCGTAAGGAGGAGGCGGGATCAGCCGGGCGGAGGGCGCGGACGGTGGTGTGCATACGGGGGCGAGCGGAGCGGCCCGCCGGCGGCGTGGCAGCATCGGGCGACGTGAGCGTGTCCCTGGCGGTGAGGAGCCTGCGGGCGGCGGTGTTCGCCGTGCTGTGCGTGCTGCTCGCGGCCGGCGGCCATGCGCTGGCCACGGGCGTGGCCCCGCCGGTGCGGACCCAGGCCGTGGGAGCGCTGGTCCTGTTCGCGGCCGGCTGTCTGCTCGGCGGGCGGGAGCGCTCGCTGACCGGCATCGGCGGCGGCACGCTCGCGTCCCAGGCCGGGCTGCACTTCGCCTTCGCCACCGCCCGGCCGCAGACCGTGATGGTGATGCACGGCCTGCGGATGTCCCACTCCGCCGTGCATCCGCACACCCCGCACGCCACCGCCGCCCACCTCGGGGCGGCCCTGGTGCTGACCTGGTGGCTGCGGCGCGGCGAGGCCGCCCTGTGGTCGCTGCTGCGCCGGGCCGCCGCCCTCGTGCCCGGGCTCGTCGCCTGGTGGCGGGTGGCGCGGGGGGCGCGGGCCGTCCCGGCCGTGCCGCGCCCGGGGCGACGGGCGGACGGGGGAGCGGGGGCGCCGCGGCAGGTGCTGCTGCGGTACGCCGTGATCCGGCGCGGGCCGCCGGCGTGGAGGTCGTACGCGATCCGCTGAGCGGATCACCCCCGACATCCCGTCCCGAACGTCCCGAGTACGGAGAGCCACTCACCCATGTCCACGACGCGCACCACCACCCGCCCGACCACCCGCACCACCACCCTGCGCCGGGCCGCCGCCGTCGCCGCCCTCGCCGCCGCCGGGGTCCTCACGGCCGCCGGTGCCGCCTCCGCCCATGTCACCGTCCACCCCGAGACCTACGCCAAGGGAGCCACGGACGGGCTGCTGACCTTCCGGGTCCCCAACGAGGAGGACACCGCCTCCACCACGAAGGTCCAGATCTTCCTGCCGACCGACCACCCCCTCCTCGGCGTCCTCGTCTCGCCCCGGGACGGCTGGACGGCCAAGGTGACGAACACCAAGCTCAAGACGCCCGTCAAGACCGACGACGGCACCATCACCGAGGCCGTCTCCGAGATCACCTGGACCGGCGGGCGGATCACCGCCGGGCAGTACGAGGACTTCGACGTCGCCTTCGGACAACTGCCCGACGACACCGACCAGTTGGCCTTCAAGGCGCTCCAGACCTACTCCGACGGCAAGGTCACCCGCTGGATCGAGGAGGCGGCCTCCGGCGACGACGAACCGGAGAACCCGGCGCCGGTCGTCACCCTCACCGCCAAGGGGGCCCGGGCCGGGGACGGGGAGGGCGACGCGGACGGCGCGACCGCCTCGGCGGCCGAGAAGAGCGGCACCGGCTCCGGCACCGCCTCCGCCTCCGCCGACTCCGGCTCCGACAGCGACTCGACCGCCCGGGGCCTCGCGGCCGCCGGTCTGGCCGCAGGAGTCCTGGGCCTGGCCGCGGCCGCCTTCGCCGTGGTCCGCACCCGGCCGAACCGCTCGCGCCCCGAGTAGACCGGACCGGTCGCCGCCCCGCCCCCGGACCGTCCGGGGGCGGGGCGGCGGCATGTCAGGGACCGGAGTTCAGGGCGACCGCCTCGTGGAAGGCGGCGCGGCAGGCCAGGACCGCGGGGTGGTGGGTGCGGCCCTGGCGTACGACGGTGAAGACCCGGCGGGTGCGGCGGCCCCGGGGGAGCGGGTGGAGGGCGACGGTGGGGCGGCGGCCGCTCCAGACGAGGTCGGGGAGGAAGGCCGCGGCGAGGCCCTGTTCGACCAGCCGGAGGTGGAGCAGGAGGTCCGTGCTCTCGAACCGTACGTCGGGCTCGAAACCGGCGTCCCGGCACAGCGCGACGGCCCACCGCCGCGCCGGGGTGCCCTCGGGCTCCATCACCCAGGGACGGCCGGCGAGGGCCCGCAACGCGGCCGACGGTGCGCCGGCCTCGGCCTCGCCGTCCTCCCGGGCGTCGGTGTCTTCCCGGGCGTCGGTGTCCGGGACCTCGGTCGGGCGGGGCGGGGCCAGCCGCAGGGGGTCGTCCAGCAGGTCCTGCTGTTCGAGTCCGGCGGGGCGCGGGTTGGGGCTGCCGGGGTACTCCTCGGCGAGGACCAGGTCGAAGTCGCGCGCCTGGAGCGCGGGCAGCGCCCGCTCCGGCTCCCACTGGGTGACGTGGACGCGCAGCAGCGGATGCCGGTCGCGCAGCAGGGCGAGCGCGGCCGGGACCAGGGCGAGCGCGGCCGTCTGGAAGGAGGCCACGCGCACGGTGCCCGTCAGTTCGGTGAGCGAGGCGGCGATGTCCGCCTCCGCGCGCTCCAGACGCGCGAGCACCGCCTCGGTGTGCGCGACGAGGATCTCGGCCTGCTCGGTCAGCCGTACCCGCCGTCCGACGGGTTCCAGCAGCGGCACCCCGGCCTCCGCCTCCAGCTGCGAGAGCTGCTGGGACACCGACGAGGGGGCGTACGACAGGGCGGCGGCGACGGCCGCGAGCGTCCCGCGGTGCTTCAGCTCGCGCAGCAGGCGCAGTCGGTGCAGGTCGAACAAGGCAGTACCGCTTCAGCAGGATTCATCCGTCGGTTTTACCGATGAGTATAGGTCGGAAACATACGCTGGACCGAACATGGCCTGCGGCCCGAACCTGAACGGGTGCCCGAGAACCCTTCCTTCCGCCCCGCGCCCCGCTGGCTCGCCCGCCCCGGCGCCCGTGCCTGGCGCTGCGCCCCCGCCCCCGACGGGGTGCGCGACTTCCACGCCGCGCTCCCCGGTTACGCCCCCACCCCGCTGACCGAACTCCCGTCGCTCGCCGCCGAGTCGGGGGTCGGCCGGCTCTTCGTCAAGGACGAGTCGAGCCGGCTGGGCCTGCCCGCGTTCAAGGCGCTGGGCGCGTCCTGGGCCGTCCACCGCATCCTCGCCGAGCGGCCCGCGGGCGGCCCGCTCACCCTGGTCACCGCCACCGACGGCAACCACGGGCGCGCGGTGGCCCGTACCGCCCGGCTGCTCGGCCGGTCGGCGCACGTGTTCGTGCCGAGCGGCGTCCATCCCGGGGCCGTGGCCGCGATCGCCGCCGAGGGCGCCGAGGTCACCGAGGTCGCGGGCTCGTACGACGAGGCCGTCCAGCGGGCCGCCCGGGCGGCCGAGGGGCCGGACGCGGTCCTCGTCCAGGACACCGGCTGGCCGGGATACGAGCGGATCCCCGGATGGATCGTCGAGGGCTACTCCACCCTCTGCGCCGAGATCGACGACCAGCTGGCCGCGGCGGGAGTCCCGGGCCCCGGGCTCGTCGTGGTCCCGGTGGGCGTGGGCTCCTTCGCCCAGGCCGTCGTCACCCACTACCGCAGCCGGCCCGTCCCCGGCCCGGCGGCCCCGGCGCTGCTGTCGGTGGAGCCGGAGACCGCGGCCTGCGTCCTCGCGAGCCTCGCCCACGGCGTACCGGTCAGCGTCCCCACCGGCGACACCACGATGGCCGGCCTGAACTGCGGCACCCCCTCCGGCCTCGCCTGGCCCCATCTGCACGGCGGGCTGGACGCCGCGGTCGCCGTCACCGACGCCGACAGCGCCCGCGCGGCCGCCGACCTCGCCGCGCTCGGGGTGTCCTCGGGCCCCTGCGGCGCCGCCCCGCTCGCCGGTCTGCGCGCGGCCCTCACGGGCGAGGGCGCCGACGAACGCCGTACGGCCCTGGGGCTCGACGCGACCTCCGTGGTCGTCCTGCTGAGCACCGAGGGCACGGCCGCCAACCCCCACGCCCACGCCGACACCGACACCCGCGACGCCTGAACCACCCTGGAGATCCCGTCATGACCACCCCCACGCTCACCGTCGACGGCCCCCGGCTCTGGCGGTCCCTGATGGACCTCGCCGCCATCGGCGCCTACGACGACGAGCGCACCGGACTGCGCGGCGTCAACCGGCTCGCGCTCACCGACGCCGACGCGGCCGGGCGCCGCCGGGTCGTCGCGTGGATGGAGGAGGCCGGGCTGACCGTGCGCGTCGACCGCATGGGCAACATCTACGGCCGTCGCGAGGGCACCGACCCCACCGCGGCCGCCGTCCTGACCGGCTCGCACATCGACAGCGTCGCCACCGCCGGCGCCTTCGACGGCTGCCTCGGCGTCCTCGGCGGCATCGAGGCCGTACGGACCCTGAACGAGCGCGGCATCCGCACCCGCCGCCCGATCGAGGTCGCCGTCTTCACCGAGGAGGAGGGCGTCCGCTTCGGCACCGACATGCTCGGCAGCGCCGTCGCGGCCGGCCGGCTCACCCTGGAGTACGCCCACGCCCTGACCGACCGCGACGGCCGCACCCTCGGCGGCGAACTCGCCCGCACCGGCTTCGACGGCACCGAGGACGTGCGCCTCGCCCCGCCGCACGCCTACGTCGAATGCCACATCGAACAGGGCCCCGTGCTCGCCGGGAGCGGGGTGGAGATCGGTGTCGTCACCGGGGTGCAGGGCATCTCCTGGCAGGAGATCACCGTCCACGGCCGCGCCGCCCACGCCGGGACCACACCGACCCGTCTGCGCGCCGACGCGGGCCTCGCGGCGGCCCACATCATCGTCCGGCTCAGGGAGTTGGTCGACTCCGGCGAGTACGGCGACCTGCGCGCCACCGTCGGCCATCTGATCGTCCACCCGGACCTGACCAACATCGTCCCGGCCCGCGCGGAACTGACCGTCGACCTGCGCAACCCCGACGACGCGCAGATGGCCCGGGCGGAGGAGGCCCTCGCCGCCTTCCTGCGCGAGCTGGAGGAGAGCGGGCCGGGCCTGTCGGTGACCACCCGGCGCATGGCCAAGACCGCCCACGTCCCCTTCGACGAGGGCGTGCAGAAGGTCATCGCGCAGGCCGCCGACGACCACGGGCTGGAGCACATCTCCCTGTTGTCCGGCGCCGGGCACGACGCCCAGGAGATCGCCGCGCTCTGCCCGACCGCCATGATCTTCGTACGCGGTGAGTACGACGGCATCAGCCACAACCCCCGCGAGTACTCCACCCCCGAGGCCTGCGCCCACGGTGTCGACGTCCTCGCGACCACCCTGCTGCGCCTGGCCGGCCAGGACTGACGTCCCGCACCTCCCCCGAAAGGCTCGCATGCCCACCGACACCCCCGCCCAGCTGCTCGCCCGTCTCGTCCCGCTCGACTCCGTCAACCCGGACCTGGTGGCCGGCGGCGCCGGTGAGAGCGCGGTCGCGGACCACTGCGGCCGGTGGCTGGCCGACCGCGGCTTCGAGGTGCACCGCCTGGAGCGGCGCCCCGGCCGGCCCTCGCTGGTCGCGGTCGCCCGCGGCACCGGCGGCGGCCGTTCCCTCATGCTCAACGGCCATCTCGACACGGTCGGCCACACCGGCTACGACGGCGACCCCCTCGAACCCCGGATCCACGACGGCAGGATGTACGGCCGCGGCACCTTCGACATGAAGGGCGGCATCGCGGCCATGATGGTCGCCGCCGCCCGCGCCACCGCGCACGGGCCGCTGCGCGGTGACGTCCTCCTCGCCTGTGTCGCCGACGAGGAGCACGGCAGCTCGGGCACCGAGGAGGTGCTGGAGTCCTTCACCGCAGACGCGGCGATCGTCACCGAGCCCAGCCACCTCGAAGTCACCCTCGCGCACAAGGGGTTCGCCTGGTTCGACGTGGAGATCGAGGGCCGCGCCGCCCACGGCTCCCGGCCCGACCTCGGGATCGACGCCATCGCCAAGGCCGGGCACTTCCTGGTGGCCCTGGAGGAACTCGGCGCACGGCTCGGCCGGGGCCCGGCGCACCCGCTGCTGGGCACCGGGACCGTGCACGCCTCGGTCGTCCACGGCGGTGAGGAGCCCTCCACCTATCCCGCGCACTGCCGGATCACCCTGGAGCGGCGGACCGTTCCCGGTGAGAGCGCGGAGGGCGTCGGGCGCGAGCTGACCGCCGTACTCGACCGGCTGGCCGCCACCGTGCCGGACTTCCGGTACCGGCTGACGCCCGGGCTGCACCGCGAGCCGTTCGCGGCCGATCCCGAGGCCGCGATCGTGCGCACCCTCACCCACCACGCCGAGCGGGCCCTCGGCCGGCCGCCCGTCGTCCGCGGGGAGCCCTTCTGGACCGACTGCGCGCTCCTCGACCGCGCCGGCATCCCCTGTCTGCTCTTCGGGGCCGACGGCGAAGGCGCCCATGCCGCCACCGAGTACGTCGACCTCGCCTCCCTGGACCGTCTCACCGACGTCCTGACGGCGACCGTCGCGGACTTCTGCGCCTGAACCGGCGGGGGTCGGGGGCCCGGGCAGGTGTGCTTGAGTGGGGGCGCCGCGACCGCCCCTCATGAACGGACCCGTACCCCCATGCACGTGCTGATCCTCGGCGGGACCACCGAGGGCCGCCGGCTCGCCGAACTGCTGCACGGCAGGCCCGGCCTGGCGGTGACCACCTCGCTCGCCGGACGGGTCGCGAACCCCCGGCTGCCCCCGGGCGAGGTCCGCGTCGGGGGCTTCGGCGGCCCCGAGGCGCTGTCGGCGTGGCTGCGCGAGCGGCGGGTCGGCGCGCTCGTCGACGCCACCCATCCCTTCGCCGCGACGATGAGCCGCCACGCGGCCCTGGCCGCCGCCGTCGCCGCCGTCCCCCTGCTGGCCCTGCGCCGACCCGGCTGGATCCCGGGGGAGGGGGACGACTGGCACGAGGCCGGCTCGGTCGAGGAGGCCGCCGCGCTGCTGCCCGCACTGGGGCGCCGGGTGTTCCTCACCACCGGCCGCCTCGGGCTGGCCGCGTTCACGGCGCCGGAGTTCGCTGGGCCGGAGTTCGTGGGGCCGGAGTTCGTGGGGCTGGAGTTCGCCGGGCCGGAGCTCGCTGGGCCAGAGTTCGCCGGGCCGGAACTCGTGGGG